>SKLG01000020.1 GCA_007123335.1 Anaerolineae bacterium
CAACTTGCGGGCTATGTCTCGTGGGCTTCCTCGATGACCAGATGCCGGTCGGCAGCGGTATCATGCCCGGCCTGGGCGTCCTTGGGACGACCATGGACATCCAGCAGGTGGTCGAAAAACACGGTGTGACCGAGATTGTCGTGGTGCCCACCGCCCTGTCTCGCCAGAGCCTTCTCGATATCTTTGAGGCATTTGGTAACTCAGAGGAGGTTAAACTCCGGCTCACTTCCGGCCTCTATGAGTTGGTGACCACGGGTGTTCACGTCAAAGAGTTCGGGAGCGTACCTCTGCTCAGCATCGATCCGGTTCGACTGACTGGCCTAGACGTGTTCGTCAAGTCCTGTCTGGACTATGCGATTGCGTTTATCTGCCTGATCCTTTTGCTGCCCATCTTGCTCGTGATCGCGATCCTGATCAAGCTTGACAGCCCGGGCCCGGTTCTCTATCGACGGCGCGTATTGGGTCTGAAAGGCAAGCGTCTGGAGGCGCTCAAGTTTCGCACCATGGTTGTGAACGGTGACGAGATGCTGGCTAAAGCCCCCGAGCTATTGGAGAGCTATCGGCAGAATGCCAAGCTAAAGGATGATCCGCGGGTTACGCGGCTGGGCAAGACGTTACGTAGGACAAGCCTGGACGAGGTGCCTCAGCTATTCAATGTGCTGCGTGGCGAGATGAGCCTCGTTGGGCCCAGGATGATCGCGCCGGACGAGCACGAACGCTATGAAAAGTGGGGCACCAACTTGCTGACGGTCAAGCCCGGCATCACCGGGCTATGGCAAGTAAGCGGTCGCGCCGATATCCCCTATGAGGAACGCGTTGAGCTTGATATGTATTATATCCGTAACTATTCTGTCTGGACTGACATCAAACTTTTATACCGGACCATCGGTGCCGTATTGCGTGGCAAAGGGGCTTACTGAACCCATGGAGCAGGGCAGGAACATCCGATGACGCAAAATGCTTTTGGCAAGTACGTCAAGGTGGCACTCCGCTGGTGGTGGCTTTGGATCCTGGGATTGATTATCCCTTCAGCCATCAGCTACCATATGCTCCAGGATCAACCTGAGCTCTATCAGGCGCGGGCGACAGTGATGGTTGGCTCCTCCATCATTGAGAACGTGCGACCCGATATCGGCATGCTACGTGTGAGCGAGACACTGGCCGGCGTGTATGCTCAGTTGGCCACACGGCCGATCGTCACAGAACCTGTCGTCGAACGGCTCGGGCTGCAGATTTCGCCTGCGGCACTTGGCGCTCAGATTAGCACCCGAGTACGACCCGATGTTCAGCTTCTCGAGATCATGGTTACCGATATTAATCCGCGTGCTGCGGCCGCGATCGCCAACGCAGTGGCTGACCAGCTTGTGCAGCTCAGTCCCGAAACATCTGAAAGACAGATGGACCGGGAATTCGGCTTGGCACAACTCCAGGATCTGCGGACCAAGATGGAGGAAACCGAGAGGGACATCGAAGCGCAACAAGAAGCACTGTCGCGAATGACCTCGGCGGCGGAGATCAGTGAAGCGCGAGAGAGGGTCGAAGCGCTAAATCGGGTGCGATCCATGTACCAATCTACTTATGCGACGCTTTATTATTCGGTCAGTAGGGAACAAGCGCCCAATGTGCTGACCGTGCTGGAGCACGCCTCTGAGCCGACGCAGCCTCTTCCCCAGAGGACGTATATGATCGCCGTCATGGCTGGGCTGGCGGGCCTGGCCTTGTGCGTCCTGGCAGTCATGATGATAGAGTACCTGGACGATCGGCTTATGTGGGAAGGCAAGGGACAAGAGCCCGTCCAGGGATTGCGTGTGTTCGGGGCGATTCCGCACGTGTCCAGACGTCGGAAGGGCTTGCTTATGCTGGATCATCCAGATTCACGAGAGGCCGAGGAGCTGCGGGCCATCCGTGCCAACATCCAACTTGCGTTGCGCAACGGGTCATCATCGTCCAAAGTGCTGATGTTCGTCAGTCCCGGTCCACATGATGGAAAGAGCTTTATCGTCGCCAATGTGGCAGTTTCACTGGCCCTTGCAGGGCTACGGGTGAACCTCATCGATGGCGACCTTCGCAAGGGCGAGCTGCACGCGTTCTTTAACCTCCCTCGTGGTGAGGGACTATCTGATCTCGTGGTCACCTCTGATGGTGATCTCTCGCCCTTTCTCCGCGAGACTCATGTGCCAGGGCTGTGGCTGCTCTCGCGCGGGAGCCAGGTTTCCGATCCGGGATCCATCCTGGCATCGTCTCGCTTTGCCGAGATGCTCGACAAACTGCGAAAGGGATGTGACATCGTTCTCTTGGACGCTCCGGCAGTCTTGGCCGTCAGCGACGCAGTCCTCATGACCGCCGTCGCCGACCATGTGTTGGCCATTGCTGATGCCCAACTGACCAGTCGGAGAGACCTATCGCGCATGAAAACCCTCCTGGCAGAACTGGGTGAGGGAAAGCTGAGGGGCATCATCTTTAACAAGGTCAAACTTCGCGAGCATAGCTACTACTATGGCTATTATGCGGCGAACAGGAAAGTCTAGCATGCCTTTTATGTCGAGGGTTCTTTATCGCCTTAGAAACAACATGGCTTGGCCGCGTGTGGCGGCCAAGCAAGCGAGGCCCCTATGACCAAGCCTGCTGCGGCGGCGATGACCTCCACAACGTCGACGGACGAACCGCGTCCTAACTCGAGCGCCATCGTGGCCCGCAATACCGCCGCTGGTCTGGCAGCTCGGGTGGGGCTTAAAATACTGGGGCTGGCGTTCAATGTGTTCGTGGTGCGCAGTCTTGGCGCCGCCCATTTTGGGCAATACTCGGCTGTCATTGCCTATGTCGGGCTTTTTTCCGTCTTTGGCGACCTCGGCGTGGTTTCCTATGCGACCCGGGAGATATCCGAACAGCCATTACGCGTGCGTGAGCTCGTACCAGATATGATCGCCATGCGTCTCCTGGTCTCGCTGATCATCATTGTGGCGGCGCCGCTCTCGGCTTATTGGCTTGGTCGAGAGCTCACCTTGGTGAAGGGTGTTGCCCTGGCCAGCTTGGGTCTGCTGGTGTATGGCGTGCAGGGGCCCCTCCATAGCGCATTGACGGCTCGTGAGCGACTGGACAGCCTGGCGGCCTTTTCGGTGGTCAGTCAGTTGTCCTTTTGGACGCTGGCCATCTTGCTCCTTGTGCTGGGTGGGGGCTACATTGGGCTTATCGTTGCGTCATTGGCAGGGGCGGCTGTTGACACGTTGTTGTCGGGACGCATGATATGGAAGATGCGTGTGCTCACGGGCTCAAGGATAGGTATTCAGCGCTGGTCGAGCCTGTTTCTTGGTTCGTTACCATTTGCTGTGAGCGCGATATCTTTTTCCATTGTCCAACGCTTTAGCCAGGCTTTTATGGCATTTCATGTGGCTGATTCTCAGCTCGGATTCTATGGGGCAGCGTACAGTTTGATCGCGATGATTATGTTTTTCCCCCAAAGCTTTTCTATGGCTCTTTATCCAACCCTTATCCGTGAGCTGTATATGGAATCGTCAATAAGCGCTACAATGATCAGGCGCTCAACAGTATACCTTGTCACGATGGCCGTTCCTTTCGCTGTTGGCGGCGCGCTACTCGCTGATCGAGCAATTCTACAAATCTATGGACCCGAATTCATAGAGTCGGCCATTGTCTTTCGTTATCTTATGTTATCTATTCCTGCGATGTTTATTCTAGAACTTCTAGGTCGTGTTTCCGCTGCGCTGCATTTGGAGAGGTCGGCTGCCAAGATCAACGTGATCAGTGCTTCGCTGACGGTGCTCCTCAGCGTATGGCTGATACCCAGGCTCGGCATTGTAGGTGGCGCGATTGCCCTGTTTGCTTCGGAGATGTTGAGGTTGGCATGGCTCTGGTGGCTTATTGGCACGGTTCGCCTTTTGGCGGACTGGTGGATCCTCATCAGGATTGCGGGGGCGGCGGCCATCATGGGCGTCGGTGTCTGGGCTATCAGGGACATTCCCCTGCCATTCCTTGTCCTGATTGGCGCTGGCCTTTATGGCTTGGCTGTGCTGGGTCTACAGATCGTGAGCGTGCGCGAACTGGTCCATCTACGGCATATCCTGCTCCGCCAGACAGAGTCTTTGGCATCATGAACTGATCACTTGCCAGATCGAGCGGGGAGTGGCGTTGGCTATGTTCTTAGAATCGGGGAAAGACGATGAGTGGATTGATCGGTCTGATCAACTTTCCAGCCAATCTCTTGGATGGGTGCAAGACCCGGATAGGAGATCGTCTGCGCCGGTTTCCCTGGAACACCTGGGATTGGTGGACGGCGCAGGACCACAGGAGCGGCCTCGGTCGCGTGGATATTGGCGTTTTCAACCCCCAGCCGCAGCCCGCAATAGATTTGGATAGCCAGATCGTAGCGCTCTTGTCGGGCGAGCTGTATCGAACGGAAGACTTGCGCAACGAGCTGGAGCAGCGAGGGTACATGCTTGAGCGGGGAGATGACCCGGAACTTGCGCTGTACGCATACCTGGCATACGGGCGCGAGTTCGTGTCACAGCTGGAGGGCGTCTTTCACCTAGCCATCTTCGACCAACGTGTGGGCAGTCTGTTGATCGCCAATGATCGTTTTGGGTTGCGGCCTCTGTACTGGGCCCACTATGGTGGCAAGTTTGTGTTCGGTCCAGAGGTCAAGATCATACTGGAAGACCCGGCCTTTGAAAAGACGCTCAACATCGTGGCCGTAGCCGAGTACATGCGCTTCCAGCAATTGCTCGGAGACAAGACCTTCTTTGAAGGCATCTCCCTGCTGCCAGGAGCCTCGGTTCTGACGTATGACCTATCTGTAGACAGGGTAGAGATCCAACCTTATTGGACCTTTGCCGATATACCAGAGTGTCGGCAGGGCATCGACTACGAGGAGGCGGTGCGCGAGGCGGTGAGGCTCTTTCAGGCCGCCGTGGACCGGCTGTCGTCGGGTGGCCAGCGGGTCGGCCTCTACCTCTCCGGCGGGCTGGATTCACGACTGATCGCAGGCTGCCTAGCCAAAAAACAGCAGGCCTTTGACACCATCACGTATGGCCAGGCAGGCTCCATCGATGTCGTTTTGGCAAAGCGGATCGCTAAAGCGATCGGCAGTATGCATCACTGGCACGAGTTCAGGAATGGTGAATGGATCCTGGATCATGTTGATCTCCACTTAGATCTGACTGAGGGATACCATAGCTGGATTCACAGCCACGGGATGTCGACGTTAGAGGAGGCGCGCTTCTGGCTCCGCGTGAACCTTACAGGGCTGAATGTAGATACCCTGATCGGTCCTTACTTAAGTTCAACTGACATTGCTGATGCCAGTGATTACCTCGCTTTCAACTGCTCTCTGTTCCACTTCTGCAATCAGAATTACACGTGGCCCGGCCTGACGGAAGCCGAGGAGAGGCTTCTCTACACAACCCGATATGCGATTCAGAGCCAGGGCTTGGCTTTTGAGTCGCTCCGCGCCGAGATGAGCAGATGCGCGGCCCAGCGACCTGAGGTTCGATGGGAGGAATTCAAGATCGTACACCACAATCGGCGCATGACCCAGAACTATATCGTCTTTAACAGCTCGCACTTTGAGAATCGCTTCCCGGGCTATGACTACTCGCTCTTTGACTTTGTGGAAACCTTGCCCGTTGCTATGCGTTCCGATCGCCGTCTTGAGCAGGACATGATCGAGAGAATCGCGCCAGCGCTTGCCTTGATTCCACGATCACGAGATGGCCTCCTGTTCACCCGGCGCAGAGGACGCCGCATGGTTCACCACATCGTGACGCGGCTGAAGCAGCGGGCGAATCGCCACATCGGGCCTATATTCTCGGAAACCCAGTCCCTCTACGCTGACTATGAGGGCTGGCTCAGAAACGAGCTGAGGCCGTGGGCTCAGGAGCTGCTTCTGGATGGACGCATGGCGAGCCGTGGGATGTTCAGTGAGGACTTTGTCCGCTCTTTGCTGAATCGTCAATTCTCGGGCTGTGAGCTGCATACCATTGGCAAGATCGCCCCGATCATGACTTTTGAGATGATGATGCGAGCGTTCTTTGACTAGCATGGAACCCAGATGATGAATAGACCACCGCTCGCTCTAGCCGCGATAAGATCCGCCAAGGCCGTCCTCGGAGACGTGAGACGGATGTACCAAGATGACTATGGCTGTCTAGTTTTCCAGCGTATCCGGGTGCATGCTCTAACGCGCCTGTTGGCCATGCGTAACGAGGGCAGATGACCATGCGCATTCTCTTTCTCACCCACGGCTACCCGCCCCATGACCTGGGCGGGCTGACGCTGCGGTGTCAAGAGACGGTGAACGCCATGCGAGCGCGTGGGCACGCCTGCCACGTGCTCACCAGCCGCTACGGCGTGGATGAAGGGTCCCGAGCACAGGAAGGGATCACGCGCTCGCTCTATTTCCAAGCCAACGTCAACCACTACCAGCCGCTCGACTTTTTCCTACGGCGACCCTGGCAGGAGCAGGCTAACCGAAGCGCGCTACGCCACGCTCTCGATGCATTTCAGCCCGAGGTCGCCTTTGTCTGGGGGCTATGGAACCTATCTCGCGGCCTGCCCTACTTGGCCGAGCAGTGGATGTCTTCTGAGCGGGTGGCGTATTCCATAGCCGACTATTGGCCCATGGAGCCTGATATCCATGAGACGTACTGGTGCCTTCCGGCTCAGCGCGCATGTACTGAGGCGCTTAAGCGTCCCATACGACGCGTGGCGTTGCGCATGCTAGCGCGCGACAAGCGAGCGCAGCCCCTGGTATTACAGAACGTCGTCTGCGTGAGCCAGTATGTCCGGCACAAGCTGTCCGAAGCTGGAGCGTTGCCACATGGAGCGCGGGTCATCTATAACGGCATCGATCCTCAGCCCTTTCTCGAGGCTGCCAACATGCGCGCAGCTAGTCAGGACACGGCATCTCTTGTCTATGTAGGAGGACTGGCCAAGCACAAAGGCGTCCACACAGCTATCAAAGCAATTAGTTTATTAAAGAGCCAGGGAAAAGCAGATGGGCTGCATCTCACTATCATTGGAAGCGGACACCCCGACTATGAGGAGCTGCTCAAACAGCACGTCGGCGTGTTAGGACTCGCTAAGAATGTCCTCTTCCGAGGCCGAGTGCCGCGTAGCAAGATCGCTGAGATTCTCGCCGACCAGGATATCTTCCTATTCACCTCTGTCTACGAGGAGCCTATGGCACGCACGGTCATGGAGGCCATGGCTGTCGGGCTGCCCGTCATCGGCACGGCTGTGGGCGGGCAACGCGAGATGCTGGAAGACGGCGTGAACGCGCTTACGTTCCAGCCCGATAACGTAGCCGATCTTGCGGACCGTATTGTCCAGCTCGCATGCGATCCGGCGCTACGAGCGCGGCTGGCTGATGCAGGTCGGCAGACCGTCCTAAAACGCTTTACGCTGGAGCGCATGGTCGACGAGATGGAGAAGTGGCTGGAGACGATTGTGGCGGGTGGCGCAACATGAGCCCACATGTCGTGATCGTCGTCCTCAACTGGAACAACGCGCCGGACACGCTGGCGTGCCTGGATTCTTTGCAGCGGCTCGATGATGCCGAGCGATCCATCCTCGTCGTCGATAACGGCTCGACCGATGATTC
>SKLG01000157.1 GCA_007123335.1 Anaerolineae bacterium
CGATCGGTCCGGCGAGCACCTGCGCCGCGCGTTCGCGACCGCCATCTACCTCGGTCAGCGGGGGGATAATCTCGCGAAAGCTCACCCTGACGTCGATCGGCTCTGTGGGGACGTGTACCAGCGTTGCCACGCCAAACCTGGCGTTGCCCTCTCCAGGTAGCTCGGCGCGTAGCGCAGGTTCGGACCACGTCGAGCCGATCTCTTGCGGCTGGGTCAGGTCCAGGACGCCTTGTAAGCGAGGTGTCTGGTTCCATGCCGAATGCCCCAGCGTCTGACGCACCTCCTCCTCGATGGCGGCGCGTGTCGCCTCGACATCCATCTCGCGGCCAACCTGGGAGGTCCCGGTGGTGGCTTGCAACCCGGCGACCCAGAGCTGCGCCCGGCGCGCCGGATGGCCCGCTTCGCGAGCTATGGAGCGCAAGGGCGTCAGCGCCAGGCCTGGTTCGATACAGAACTCGGGCACCACCCGATAGCCCCACCATAAGAGTCTCAGGCGGGTGAGCATATCAAAGCGGAAAACGCTCTCGCGCCCCAATAGGAACGCCTCGCGTACCGCTTCCTCGACATCAAAATTGGCGCCCAGGTCGCGGGTGCCGATGACCCACTCTCCCTCGGCGCTGTGCAGCCGCACATAAGGATAGGCGGCGCCTTCCAGGACGGTCTGCACGCGCTCTATCGCCTCAGTAGGGAACAGGCCTCCCACGGGGATGCCCTGAATGGTCACACCGGCAAAGATGCGATTGGCATGGTGCGCATTATAGGCTAAAAAGGCCGTCACCACGCCAGTGACCAGCAGCGCCAGTAACAGGGCCAATGACACCAGCCCGCGCAGGATGGCCATAGCCAGGCGATACCCACGACTCGGCCTCATGATGACATCCTTTTATCGATACTCTCGTGACGAGAAAGGAGCGAGCATGCGTTCATTGTTAGGCGATCTTGGCTTCTCAGCGATCGGTGCGATGGTTCTTACCAGAGTATAGGCCGGGAGCCTGCTCTGTCAATGCAGACCATGGCCGTATCGCGCACCCCGCCAACCTTTGACCCGCTATGGTCCGAATGGTATAATGCGCCCGATTGTATCTTGATCGAAACGAGTCACAGCCGTTGAAGGATCGACTGGTTAATCTGCTCAAACTTGGCATCAGCGCTGGGCTGTTATTTGTGCTTTTTCGCACCATGGATGTTCGTGATTCCTGGGATGCGCTGCGTGGCATGAATATAGGCCTTTTCTTGGTAGCTCTGTCACTCTTGTGGCTAACTAAACTTATTCGCGCTTATCGTTGGCGTGTTCTCTTGGACGCAGTTGATGTCCGCGTGCCTATATGGCGATTGACGTATCTCTATGTTGTCGGCACCTTCTTTAACACCTTTCTCCCCTCGGGTTTTGGCGGAGACGCCGTCAGGATTTATGAGTTGAACCGCTACAGCCATCGCGGCCCGGCATCGGTGAGCACTGTGTTGCTTGAGCGGTTGGTTGGCCTGGCGATGATCTTTGCTCTAGGGCTGGCTGCCTTGCCTTTGATATACGCCGACCTCCCGCAACCAGAGGCGCTTGTTCTGACCGTCGTCTGCGGAGTGGGGTTGATCGGTTCGTGGCTGCTCTTTCAGCATCGCATCATCGAGCCCCTGTTGGGCTTTTTGCCGCCAAGGATGAGGGCCAAGATGGAGGCGCTCTATGAGGTGGTGCATGCGGCGACGCGGACCGGGGCGCTGTGGCAATCGTTGGGCATCTCCTTGCTATTTAGCTTTGTTCTCTTTATAATCAATTATATTCTGGCGCTAGCCGTGGGTATTCATGTGCCTATAGTCTACATTATGGTTTTTATGCCGATCTTGTCGCTGTCCATGACCTTACCCTCGGTGGGCGCGCTGGGCACTCGCGAAGGCGCGTATGTCCTCGTGTTCGCCATCGCCGGCGTCGCTGCGCCCATGGCGTTGGCTATGTCCATCGCTTTTTACGCCCTCAATGTGGCCATAGGTATCGTCGGTGGACTGCTCTATGCCGCCGATGCATTGCTCGGTCTGCGCACAACAGCGCCGATTGCGGATGAGGCTCTGAATCCCCGTCACCACGAGGATAACTAGCCGGTCTCGGCATACAAATCGCCCCCTGGCTGACGCAGTGGGCGATTTGTCGAGATTGTGCTTGCCTGGGGAGGTAATGTGGAACTATCTATCGTCGTCCCGGTCTATAACGAAGAAGAGAATATCCCCGCGCTCTATGACCAACTCACCGAGGTTCTCGATCCTCTAGGGTTGAAATATGAGATCCTTTGCGCTGATGATGGTAGTACGGATCGCTCCTTTATGTTGCTAAAGGCGCTTACCGAAAAGGACCCACGGGTCAAGGTGATCCGCTTTCGACGCAACTTTGGGCAGACGGCCGCGTTCTCGGCGGGTTTTGATTATGCGCGGGGCGATGTCGTGATCACCATCGACGCCGATCTGCAGAATGATCCCACCGGCATTCCCTTGCTCCTAGCCAAGATCGATGAGGGTTATGACGTCGTCAGCGGCTGGCGTCGCGACCGCCAGGACCCCTTTTTGAGTCGCAAGCTACCCAGCAAGGTGGCCAACTGGCTTATATCGCGCGCCACCGGCGTGGCCGTCCATGATCGCGGCTGCTCGCTGCGTGCCCACCGGCTCGAGATCGTCAAAGAGATGCGTCTATATGGCGAGCTGCATCGGTTTATCCCCGACATTGCTGCCTGGCTCGGCGCTTCCATGGCCGAGGTGCCGGTGCAGCACCGGCCTCGACAATTCGGCACGAGCAAGTACGGCATCGGCCGTACCTTTCGCGTCGTGTTGGATCTGATCACCGTGCATTTTTTGCAGAACTATTCGACGCGGCCTATCCATGTCTTTGGCAAGTATGGTCTGCTCCTCTCTGGGCTGGGGTTTGTGCTGGGGCTGTGGCTCACTATCGAAAAGGTCTTTTTGGGGCAATCTATTGGGCAACGCCCGGCGCTCACCCTCTCGGTGTTGTTCATGATGATGGGCATGCAGCTCGTCTCCATCGGGCTCTTGGGTGAGATGATTGTGCGCTCCTACTATGAGGGCCAGGACAAGTCGATCTATGCCGTGCGCGAGATTGTCGATTTTGCTGAGGATACGCCATCTGATGGGACAACGGCAGCAACGGCGGTAGCATACCCTATGGCGCTCCGGCCAGCCTCGACAAACATGAACGGCATGCCTGATGCATAGGCGAGGCTTATCGAGCTATCAACGGTCAGAGCTGGCCGGTGATCACGCCGTGCGGGTTGCGGAGGTGGTCGTTTGAGAGAGGTCTGGAACAAACACGCCTCTGTGCTTGGCACCATACTGGTAATTATACTTCTGGTCGCCAGTGCTTTTTACTATACTCACAACATGGCCAACTGGCGCGGCTTTGACGATGAGGGCGGCTACCTCTATGCTGCCTGGCGCATCTCCCTGGGCGAGATGCCCTACCGCGACTTTTTGACGCCGCAGTTGCCCCTCTTTCTCTACCCTGGCGCCCTTGTCTTGGGCCTTACCGACCTCTCGTTGGCCGCCGTCCAGTGGTCGATGACGCTTTATACTCTGGGCGCGCTCTTGCTCACCTATCTCACCGCGCGCCGCATCTGGGGGCTTGTGCCTGCGTTGTTGGCCATGCCGTTGCTGCTCCTCTCGGGGGATATGTTTTGGGCGGCGCGCTTTTTCCGGCCCGAGGCGCCGATGCTCTTCTGGGCAGCGCTGGGGCTCTACTTGGTCGCCGTGGGCTACCCTCAGCGACGACGGGTCCCTTTGATGGGTGCCGGCGTCGCACTGGGCCTCTCGATGATGTCCAAGCTGTTCGGCGCCTTGCCCATGGCCGGGGTGGGACTGTTCTTGCTCGTTCGCGGCCTGCGCACCCGCCAGTGGCGCGACATGGTCTCCACCGGTCTCACCATCGGCCTGCCCTTTCTTCTCGTCGTCGGCGCATTCACCTTCTTCTTTCAGATGGCTACAGGGGAGTTTATTGCCTCTGTGCTGGGCCATCACCTGCGTCAGGGGAGGGGAACCCCCTGGCGTGGAGTAGTATCTGAAGCGTTTGGGCTATATCGGGCCTATATCATCGAGCAGCCTGTATACGTGATGCTGGCCGGGCTCGGCGTCGCCTGGCTGCTCTGGCCACGGGGCGTTCTCGATGACACAGAGGCGATAGCCCAGCTCTATCTGTGGCAACTGCCCACCATGGTCGTCTTTTTCTTGATGACGCGCTCTTTGCAGGGCCGGCACCTCACCTACCTGAGCCCGAGCATGGGGGCGCTGGGTGGGCTAGGGTTATACGGCCTCTGGCAGCTTGATGCCCGCAGACTGTCCGGTGTCCCGAGACGCGTTCATCATCAACTATCCCTCAAGCACTCGGCGCTTTCCACACGACACATCACCGGCGTACTGGCCCTCGTCGTCTTGATCGTCGCGGCCACAAGACCCCATGTGCGAGCGAACGCCTTGGTGATGGAATGGGGGAACTGCGGTGTTGACCAGTGGGTGAACTATATCCAGGCGCATGTCGCGCCGGACGAGTATCTGCTGTCGGACTATCCGGCGCTCAACTTTTTCTCACGCCGCGCCGCGCCGCCCATCGCCGCGGGGATCTCGGAGGGCGCGGCGGGGAGTGGTCAAATCCGCGGCGAGCAGCTCATTCAAGAGATCGAGACCTATGATATATCGATGGTTCTGATTAACGTGGCCCATGGCGCGCATCAGTTTGTGAATCTGCAGGATTATCCGCTCTTCAAGAGCTATGTGCAGAGCCACTTTATCCTGGCTGAGCGGCGAAAATTCGACTATCGCTTGATCGAGATCTATGCTCGCGAGGACTTTTGGCCCGGCGAGCCCATGGCGGCCAATCTGAGCCAACAGCTTGAGCTCACCGGCCTGCGCTGGCTCCATCAGGAGGCAGCGCCTGGCGAGGATCTTCAGCTCGATCTGCGCTGGCGCAGTCTGGCACCCATGCCCAGCGACTATTGGGTCTCGCTGCGGCTCAAGGATGCTGCCGGCCACGAGTGGGCGTTGGGCGGCAAGTCTCTGATTAACATCGACAAAGAGGTATGGATGGATGAAAGAGGCTTGCTGCATGCGGTCCCCATTCTCACCAGCCACTGGCCTGTGGGCGAGACCACTATCGGCACCTATGAGCTGCCTGTGCGTCCCGGCACGCCGCCGGGTACTTATGAGGTCTACCTCCGCGTGCATCCTGAAGGTCAGTGGCACGGACTCGTCTACCTCGATGAAGACGGGCAGCCTATTGACTATGACGTTCCTCTGGGTGTAGCCACCGTACTGACCCCGGTCGAGGCTCCCTGTGTCGGTGCTGTCGCTCTGAGCCATGGCTTGGGGCCCGAACGGACATCGACGCCCCTGACCGACGAGATGACCTTGTTGGGCCATCTTCTCTCGGCGGGTGATGCCCGTCCCGGCGATCGGCTGGCCGTCACGCTTTGCTGGCAAGCTGAGCAGTCCCCCACGCAAGACTATGGCGCACGTCTGCGTCTGGAGGACGCGGACGAACCCCTGGCCACGGCGACTTTTATGCTCGGAGGCGCCGATTACCCGACAAGCCGTTGGCATCCCGACGACGCTCTCTGCAGCCAGGTCTCTTTGGTGGTTGATCGCCTTGCCTCTGGCGGTGAGGCGGCGCTAGAGTTGGACCTGAGCGGTGAGGATGGACAGGTCCTGGCGACAGTACCTCTGACCCGCCTGCCTATCCACAGTCGAGAGCGCGTTTACGACGCTCCTACACCTGATTATCCCGTCACCGCTCACTTTGGTGATCCGCCCGCCATCACGCTTCTTGGATTTGATCTCCCCCATGGTCACGGCGAACGCCAGGCCGAGGAAGACATGGTCAAGGTGCCTCTGACCGTCTACTGGCGCGCTGACGAGCCCATGGACGTTTCCTACACGCTCTTTTTGCATGTGTTGGATCGAGAAGGCCACATCCACGGTCAGGTGGATACCCTCCCTTGCGACGGAGGCTGCCCGACGACAAGCTGGTTGCCGGGAGAGGTTATCTCGCATACTGTCGAGATCTTGGTTGCCGTTGACGCCCTACCCGATTCCGCTGCTGCCGCCCTGGGCTGGTACCATGCAGAGAGCGGTGTGCGCCTGTCTGCCATGGACGCAGAGGGGCAGCCGCTTCCTGATGATCGCCTGCTATTACGACGACCGTAGCGCCACACACTCTAGCAGACAGGAGAGGATACATCATGAAAGTAGTGGCATTCATCGGCAGCCCGCGTGCCGGCGGCAACACCGAGCATCTGGTGCGTGAGATTCTGCGCGGCGCCCAGACCGTGGGCGCGGATACCGCCGAGTTTGTGCTCAACAAACTGGCCATCCGTCCCTGCCAGGGCTGCGATGCCTGCAAGAAGACAAAGCGTTGCCGCATTCAAGACGACATGCAGCCGCTGTACGACGAAATCCTGGATGCCGACGCGTTGGTCATCGGCACGCCGATCTACTTTTGGGGGCCCAGCGCGCAGACCAAGGCTTTTCTGGATCGCCTGTATGGCATCGATGTGGAGGGAGTGCGCGAAAAGCTCGTCGGAAAGCGCCTCTTGCTCACCTGCGCCTTTGCCGATAGCGACCCCGCCACGGCGGACAATGCCGTCAACATGCTGCGCACCGGCGCCGAGTGGTTCGAGATGCCCTTCCTCGATCCGGTTCTCGCCGTAGCCTCGGCGCGGGGTGAGGTCGCCGATCAGGCGGAGACGATGCAGCGCGCCTTTGAGGCCGGCAAGACGCTGGCGACGCGCTAGATCACAAAATGAAAGAAAAGTGGCAGCGCGCTTTCGCGCTGCCACTCAGCGTGCTATCAAACAGCTAGACCCCGGCGAGCAGTGATCTGCGCAACTCCTGCCGCCAGTCGGCGCTCTTGGGGAAATCGGCAAAGCTGCGTAACGGAGCAAGCCGCTCGTCGTCGCGGGCGATGTTCAGGGTCTGCAAGAGACGATAGTCTTGCAGCCCTTCGGCGAACACCTCCCAACGCAAGGAATCCACCGGTCCATCGGGGCCTGGATAGACCATAAAGGGGTCACCATAGGCCCAACCCTCTTCCCAGCGGTGGCCATCCTGCACGCTATAGGGATCGATGAGCTCCCTCGTCTGGGAACGATACCAGTAGTTGTAGCCCCAGTGCAAAAAGCCATTGAATGGCCAGCGGTAAAAGAGCAGGCCGTGCATGGCGACCTTGCTCAAGGGCGTATCCAGCAGTCGGTTCAGATATTCACCCCGCGGCCCGCAGCAATAGTAGCACCAGCAGGGAATGCCCTCCTCGATGAAATCCAGCGCCGTGCGAATGCTGGGCACCGGCATATCCACCAATCCTTGCCGGGCATACTCGATGTCACTCAACGCATCCATGACCGACATCCACGGCGCAAGCTTGTCCAGCAAGTTGCGCACCTTGCGATACTGGGCCAGGTCCTCCTCGCCATGGGGCTCGTCGGAGACATGAAAGAATGAGCGATCGAGCAGATCTTGTTCTAGGATCTGATGATAGAGAGCCGGCAGGAATTGGGAGAGAAAGGTCCGATTGGTGGGTGCTGTGGCGCTGGTGTTGGCCGGCCACAA
>SKLG01000186.1 GCA_007123335.1 Anaerolineae bacterium
ACGATGAGGTCGTCCTCGTCGATGGGCGTCGAGATGCGCGAGAGCAGCTCCATCAGCGTATGGCCGAATCGCTGCCCGGCGGTGAGCCCCTCGTAGCGGGCGGCGCACTCGTGCAGGATCTCGAGCCGCTCCAGGAACAGGGTGCGGTCGTCCATGGCGAACAGCTTGTTCTTTAACCGCTGGGTGCGCTGCATGATGGCTCCTCTCAGGCCGGGCGTGAGGCGATACAATGCTGCAAGGATACGGACTGTGCGCACAATGTCAATATCGGCCATTTTTCGCACTTGACACAAAAAAGGGGGAACATATACTCCTTGGAGCGGCCAGCATTTGGATACCTGGTCCGAGTACACACTATACAGGAGGACATATTCCCAATGGCTTACCTCATCACCGACGAATGCATCATGTGTGGGGCTTGCGAGCCCGAGTGCCCCAATGAGGCCATCTCAGAGGGCGATGATCTCTATGTCATCGATCCCGACAAGTGCACCGAGTGTGTAGGCTTTTTCAGCACGCAGCAATGCTACGAAGTGTGCCCCGTCGAGGCGCCGGCCCCCGATCCTGATCATGAAGAGACTCAGGAAGAGCTAATGGCCAAGTTCGAAAAGTTGAACCCTGGCATGGAGCCAAAAGAGTAGCCCTCTTCCCTTGCGCCGATAACAAAAAGCCCTGGAAATCATTCCAGGGCTTTTTGTTATAAATCGGTTTTCCGTGTCAGCAACATTCAAGGACACCGGCAGAGGCGCTGTAGCGGCCGCTATGCCACCTCTGCCAAATGATGACGAGCCAGCGCGGGGTCGTTACTGGACCATCCCGGCCGCTGCATCCTCGTTGGTCACACCTGCCTCGCCCTGTAGATGGCGTGCCAGCCAGGCATCGAGATCGGAGCGGCGGAACCGCCACGTGCGACCGATCTTGATCGCCGGGATCTTGCCATCCTGAGCCCACGAGTAGATCGTGGACTCTTTGAGCTGCAGATAGCGTGCGACCTGCTTGACATTGAGCAAAGTGTTCTCGTCCATGTTTACCCCCCAGGTAAAAAAAGTAGTGGTACCGCTCTGATCAGAACTCGCCAGGCCCGGTGATCTGCTTTCCAACACATCACAACACAGAGAGCAGCAAATCGAACCAAACACGGCGCGCACCGAACAGCGCTGATACCCCGTATCCCGATACCATTATACACCATAATGTGCCAAAAGTCAATATAAGCAGTATAAATGATCCCAGTATCCGGGACCAGCCGATGGTGTCTAATAGTCAGTGCGCCCATCTCAAGCCCACGACAAGATAGCCATAGTAGGCCATTCACAAGAAGGGTGATATCTCTATAGGATGAATGGAGCGCTCTATCCTGATTGGGCAGAAGCGATCCGCATTTAGATCGCCAGAAGCGCACCCTTGATCAACGTGCCTTGGGTACCATGATATACGTAGCGATATGCCGTAGAAAATCGGTCACGTCATAACTGCGCCAGCGTTCGCCCATGGCCCCGGCGGTGAACACGGCGAAACCGACGACATAGTCATCCTGCCGCACCTGCTCGTCGTACCAGTCGAGCTGCTGCAAGTAGGCATCGATGGGGGTGTCGGCCAGCCCTCCGCGCATCCAATAGTCGGCAAAGTCGAGCCAGCCTCCCGCCGGTTTGGGGCCGGGGCGGTTCCTCACCAAGCCATCAACGCCCGCCTCGGAGATGATCAGCGGCACTTCCAGTCCGCGCGGCTGGAGGAAATCCTCGTACCACCAGCGGTAGCGCAGCGTCAGGGCGCCGCGATGGGGATAGTTGGGATGCCCGGGCAACCCGGCGCCGGCGGAGCGCTGCATAAGCGGCGCGTCATATTCATGGACGGACAACGCCCCATTGTAGCGTTTGGCGGCCTCGATGGCCGGCAAAAAGCGCCTGAATTCGTCCCACTCGGGCGTACCGGTGGAGAATGCCCCCACAGCGACGCGAAGGCCATACTCTGCCATCACCCGCGCCCTCTCGGCCTCGAACGCGGCGAGCCACTCCATGCGGTCGCCCATCTGCGGCTCGTTGATCCCCTCCCAATAGTCCACCACCGGGTGGAGCAAATAGATGTCGAGGTGTCTGGCCACATAGGCCCGCGCCGCCTCGGCCGGATCTCCTTCCAGCCGAAAAGTATCCTCAACGCGCGCCACAATGACCGTCGAGGGTGACGCCTCTCGGACCTCGGCGAGAAAGCCAAAGTCGCCCACCGCCTTGACCAGCGGCGGCTTGGTTCGGCGGACAAACTCCATGATCTCTGGCGAATTGTTCCATTGGACGTGAAGGCCCAGCTTGCTATCCCCCGGCTGATCCAGAGTGGGAGGCCAGGGCAGCGTGGGCGTCGGCGTGGGAGAGGGGGTCAGGGTCAAGGTTGGCGACGGCGTCACGGTTGGCGACGGGGTCAACGTCGGCGTCGCTATCTGACTCTTTACCAGGGGGAATGCAAGCTCATCCGGGCTCGGCGTAGGATCTGTGGGCAAAGGGATGACGCTCGGCGTGGGCGTCACCAAAGGTCCAGGGTATGGATACGCGCCAGGGGTGACCGGTGCCACCGCCAACGCTTGTCTCGTGGGTTGAGCGCCCGTCGTCGCGACAGCCGTCGCATCCTCGCCCGTCGGTTCTTCCATAGCTGCCTCTTGAGTGCGGTCACGATGTATCCAGACCTCACTGGAAAGGGCGCCAAACGCAAAGCTCGCCAAAGCCACACATAGCGCAAACGCGATCAAGAGCACGCGCCGTCGATTCAGCATCTCCTTCTTCTCCAACGCCGATCTATTCCCGTCGGGCATGATGGGCTCGCGGGATAGGGACCGGTCCTGTGGCGCATAGGGAAGGAGGCGTCAGGCCAACGTTGCTCGACGCCTCCCGAACACGGTCTGGGTTTACACAAAGCCGGCCAGCCGGGCAAGATTCAGGCCCTTGACCTGGGCGCGATCCTCCTCGGGCCAATGATCGAGGAGGGCATCGACGATGCCGGGGGAGCCGCTGCTCCACGCCAGGCGGTGGGGGCCATAGGCCGCGGCCACCCGCCCCACCAACTCTTTGGCATCCAGGTGCGGCTCGGGCTTTTGGGAAAAGTGGGTCAACCCCGACAGTTTCATCGTCACATTGGGAAACTGGCTCAGGGCCAGGACATCCTCATACTCTTCCTCGGTGCCCATGCCCGGCTCGGCCAGGTGGTCGATGAGCACCGGGAAATCGGGATAATCGGTGATCGCCCGAGCCACCTCGCGGGCATAGTTCGGGCCGATGTGCAGCTCGATGACCAGGCCCAGCTCGCCGGCCCGTTCCCAGAGCCGACGGACGTTGGGCTGATCAAAGCTCTGAAAATAGTCCGCCTTGCCACGATGGGCGTGAAAGCGCTGCGCGATCAGCCGAGGCTGCGCCGCCACCAGATCGGCCAGCTTTTGCGGCGCATCGGGGTCCTTGGGCAGCATTAGGCATGTTCCCTTGATCCGCTCCGGCTCTCTTTCCAGGCAATCGAGCACCAGGCGGTGATCATCGCCATAAGGCTCGGGATGCACGATGACGGCGCGGTCGATGCCCACGCTCTCCATACGCGCCAAATAGTCGGCCAAGGGATCTACCGAGAGGCGTGTAGGATCGGGGACATACGTCGCGCCGGGGTAAAAGGGGTAGCGGTCGGTATCGCTGGAGAACATGTGCGCGTTCCACTCGACGATCATGGTTCCCTCCGTGTGTTTGGTGGTCTGGATGAGATGGTACACGCTTTACGCCAGGGACAGAAATCGCTAGGATGAGCCGTCAGACGGCTCCTCTGCGGCTTGTGATTCCTCCGCTCTGTGCGTCGTACTGGTCACCCATGGGGGCTCGGCATGCACAAAGGCGTGATCGACCTCCTCCAGCTCTTCAATGCGCTCGCGCACCGTATCGCTGACATCATGCACCACCGTCAAGGGCTGGTCGGCCTCCATATTGATGTGAATATCCACGCGAACTTGCGGCCCCACATACTCGACGATCACCTGATGCACGTCGAGCACCCCGGAGACCGCCATCGACCGCTCGATGATCGTCTCGACAAGCTCCGGAGAAGCGTGCCCACCGATAAGCTGGTGGATGCTCTCGCCGAACACCTCCCAGGCGTTGTGCAGGATCCAGGGCACCACCAGCAGGCCCGCCAAAGGGTCTGCCAGCGGGGCGATCACGCGGCTCCCGATGACGCCGACAAAGGCCAATACCGACGTCAGCACATCGACGAGGTTATCCCGCGCTGCCGCGCCCAACGCCGGGCTCGAGGCGCGCGCCGCAAACCGCTTGACCGTCAGATACATCCCCCCCTTGATCGCCACTGTAACACCGGGCACGACGAGCGCCCATATGGAGACAATGGCCTCTGGACCTTCTCGCCAGGTGGCTATGCTGTTGCGCCCGGCCTCGAAAGCGGCCAGGGTCATCATAAGGCCGATGATGATGCTGACCAGAGGCTCGATGCGCCGATGCCCGTGGGGATGGTGGGCGTCGGCCGGCTGCAAAGACAGCCATAGCCCCACCAACATGAGCACACTATAGGCCACATCGGAGGCCGAATTCGCAGCATCCGCATAGATAGCGCTACTGCCCGAGATATGGGCCACCACGCCTTTGGCGCCCACCAGAACGATATTGCCCACCAAACCGACCACGCTGGCCTGGGTATAAATACGACGAATATGAGGCGCCACGCCCGTGGGGTCAATGTGCTGGATGGTCGACGAGCCTTTCATACTCTACCAATCCTAGCAACAAGAAGCGCTCTTGTTCACCTATCATCACTGCCCCGCTTGATGACAGCCGACCCGACGGCGTACCCGTTCGGGTAGCTCGGGCTGAGCTGATATTCCACGATGCGTTCCAGCAGCTTGAGATAGGCGATGCCGTCCTGGGCCGCCGTGTCGGCATCGGGGACCATGGGCGCGCTCTCGATGGTGCAGTAGCCTTGATAGCCCACGGTCTTGATGGCGCGCAGCACCGCCTTGAAATCGATGGTGCCATAGCCCGGTGTCAGCGAGTTGGAATCACGGAAATGCATGTGCCACAACAAGGGCTGGGCATCCATCACCGCCTCATAGGGGCCAAGCTCCTCAATGTTGGCGTGAAACCAATCGAGCTGGATGCCGATATTGTCCAGGCCGGTCAGCTCGATGATGCGCTTGTGGTTGCGCGCCGTGTTGACAAATTTGCCCATCTCCAGGTGGTTGGTGGCTTCAAAGACCAGGCGCAGGCCCCTGTCTTGGGCATAGGCCCCCATGCGCTGCAGGGCATCGACGGCGACCGCCGTACACTCGGAGACATTGTCCGGAGTAATGTCGTCATGAATAGCCACCGCCACGGTGACACAGGGCGCGCCCAGCTCGGCGGCGACGTCTATCGAGACCTTGGTCTCGGCAACCGCCAAATCCGCCGTGTTGGGCTCGGTCAAGGTCTTGAAGGTGGGCGAAAAGGGATCCCACATCTCCCCCCAGCACTCGTTGACGCACGAGATCGCCAACCCATAGTCGGCCTTGAGCTGCCGATGGGCGGCGACATAATCCTCCAGCGATACCCCCAGGCCATAGCGCCCCTTGGGCGGAGCCAGCTCGATGGCGTCATAGCCAAAGCGCTTGAGGCGCTGATAGCTGCGCTCCGGATAGAGATAGGTCTCTTCCTGGCCAAAGGTCAATTGAAAATAGCTGAATGCGAGTTTTTCCACAGCGGCGCTCCTTTGGGCACCAAGGCAGGCCATTTGAGACCATCATACCTGAGGCGGGGCGAGCCTTGTGAACGTCAAGGGGGACGGGATTTCCCATTGTTGAGCGATTCGGAATCCCTTATGGGTAATGTAAAAGCGAACTCATTATAGGTGTCCCCTGCAAACGCGTCAAAAGCAGCTTGACTATTGCCTCTGACGATGCTAATCTGACCGCAAAAGAAAAGGAGGCCACTATGAACTATATCCATTTGGGCGGCACCAACGTCCTGGTATCGCCGTTCTGTCTGGGCACGATGATGTTCGGCGGCAAGACGCCGGCGGACGAGTCGGTGCGCATCATCCGCCGCGCCGTGGATGAGGGGATCAACTTTATCGACACGGCCGACGTCTATAACGAGGGGCGCTCGGAGGAGATCACCGGCGAGGCGCTCCAGGGGATCCGCGACAAGGTGGTGTTGGCCAGCAAGGTGGGCATGCGCATGGGCGCTGGCCCCAACGACACCGGCATCTCGCGCTATCACATCGTGCGCGGCGTCGAGGCCAGCCTGAAACGCCTGCAAACCGATCGCATCGACCTGTATTACATTCACTGGCCTTTTGAGGCGATGAACCTGGAGGAAATGCTGCGCGCGCTGGACGATCTGGTGCATCAGGGCAAGATCCTCTACACCGCCTGCTCCAACTTTCCCGCGTGGTTGCTGTGCCGCAGCCTGTGGCTCAGCGATGTCCACAATCTGGCGCCGATGGTGGCGGGGCAATACCCCTATAACCTCATCGAGCGCGGGCTGGAGGTGGAGGTGTTGCCGCTGGCCAGGGCGATAAAGGTCGGCATGGTGATCTATCGCCCGCTGAGCGCCGGCGCCCTCACCGGCAAGTATCTGGCGGGGATGCCCGAGGACGCCCGCGGCCAGGATGACGACCGCATGGACACCTGGACCGAGCGCTACCGCAAGAGCATCCAAAAGCTGGTGGATTTCGCCGAGGAGCGAGGCTACACCGCCGCCGACGCCGCCATCGCCTGGGTGCGCAGCCATGCGGCGGTGACGGCGCCCATCGTCGGCGTGAGCCGCATGGAGCAGCTTGAGGCCAACCTCAGGGCGCTAGAGTGGGAGATGACGCCCGATGAGCGAGAGACGCTGAGCAGCTTTTTCCCCACCCAGGTGTGGGAAGAAGCGGGCGGCAGTTTCCCCATGTGGCGCCGCGCCTATACCATCGAGGCCTGACAGCCTGTTGTAAAAGAGCGCGGGGCGATAGCGCCCTTTGCTCATCAACATGCGCTTCTCCACGCCTGGCCCGAGTGTTTGGCGCTCGGGCCAGGCCGCGTCTTGACCATGCCTACATGGAACCATCGTGGTCGCAGAGACGTTCATGTATCAGAATGTTCCGAGCCCACATGAGGAGGAGTGTCATGCGCTGGATTCATATTCTGCTTGTCGCTGTCTTGTTGTTGCCCTCTGTGCTGGGGTGTACGACCTCAAGCCCTGTTCCCGCCGCAGCCTCGATGGTCCGCGCCGAGACCTCGCGCGAGCTGGCGCCCACCGCCCCCGATGAGGATGTGGATGTTGTCGCCGACGGGGTGAACGCCTTTGGCCTCGACCTCTACCGGGCGCTGGCCGAGGAAGAGGGCGGCAATCTGTTCCTCTCCCCCTACAGCATCGCCCTCGCCCTGGCCATGACCTACGCCGGCGCTGAAGGTCAGACGGCGCAAGAGATGGCCGAGGTGCTGCACCTGACCTTGCCCGACGCCCGCGTACACGCGGCCATGAACGCGCTGGACCTGGCGCTCCACGCCGGCGAGGATCGCGAGATGGATTCCTACGACCCGCCCATCTTTCGCAGCGCCAACGCGCTGTGGGGGCAACAAGGGCTGGG
>SKLG01000052.1 GCA_007123335.1 Anaerolineae bacterium
GTCACCTGCTTTGCCGACATGTACTATCACGAGGAGGAGGTGGCTTGGGCCGCCGTGCAGGCCGGGATGCGCGGCATCTGCGGCCAGACGGTGATAAAGTTCCCCACCCCCGACGCGCCTAGCTTTGAGGAGGGCCTGCGCTACTGCGACGAGTTCCTCGCCCATTGGCGCGATCATGCGCTGATCGTCGCCGCGCCGGCGCCCCACTCGGTCTATATGTGCACCCCCGAGATTCTGGCGGCGACGACGGCGCTGGCCCAGCAGTACCATGTCCCGCAGCTCATCCATGTCGCCGAGACTGCATCGGAGGTGGAGGAATGGCTGGAGGCGACGTCGCTGCGCCCGGTGCGTTGGCTGGAGGAGCAGGGGCTGTTTGCGGGCTTGGTGACCGCCGCCCACTGTGTGCATGTGAACAGTGAAGATCTGCGCATACTGGCCAGGCATCGGGTCGGCGTGGCCCACAACCCGACGAGCAACCTCAAGCTGGCCAGCGGCATCGCCCCGGTGGCCGAGATGCTAGAGCGCGGCCTGGCGGTGGGCATCGGCACCGATGGCGCCGCCAGCAACAACGACCTGAACCTGTTCGAGGAGCTACGTCTGGCCGCCCTGCTGCCCAAAACGGTCACCCAGAATCCCACGGCGGTTCCCGCCGTCGAGGCCCTGGCCATGGCCACCATCTATGGCGCGCGAGCGTTGCACCTCGATGACCTCATCGGCTCACTAGAGCCCGGCAAGCGCGCCGATATCATCACCGTGCGCGGCGGTACCCTGCACTCTCTGCCCCACTTTGAGACCACCGGCGAAAACATCTACTCGCGGCTGGTCTATACCGCCCAGGCCTGCGACGTACGCGACGTGTTGGTGAACGGCCAGGTCGTCGTCCGCGATGGCGAGCTGCGCACCATTGATCTGTCCGGCGTCATCGAGCAGGCCCGCGCGATGGCCCAACGCATCAACCGCTTTTTCATCGAGCGCGAGGATAGCGTGCTGGACAAGCTGGTGGATATCGCTCCGGCCATCGGCGGGCTGGAGCAGCAGGAGACCTTTGAGGTGCAGGCCAAGGGCGTGGTGCAGGATGCGGCCGCCTTTGAGCGCGGTCTGGCCCACGAGCAGGTGTACATCACCCAGCACACCAGTCGCGACCAGTACGACACCTACATGCTCTTTGCCGATGCCGACCAGGGGCGACTACGCTATCGCGAGGACCATGTCATCCAGAGCGATGGTTCGGTGGAGCCGATCTATTTTCTCACCCTCACCGGCCCGGCCAAGGAGGCCGAGTATGAGGACAGCGTCGTCCTCAGCCGCTCCCGCTACACCGCCCCGGCCGATCGCTCGCTGCGCTTTTATCGCGAGTATTTCCAGCCTGTCGCCGAGAAGGACATCGTCAAGCACCGCGAGCGCTACCACATCCGCTACAAGGGCCTTGATTTCGCCGTGAACCTCGATCGCATCATTCAGCCGCCGCAGGAGCAGCTCTTTGTGGAGATCAAGAGCCGCACCTGGTCACGGCAGGACGCCGTGCGTAAGGCGACGCTCATCGTCGAGCTGCTGCGCATCCTGGGCGCCCAGCCCGAGGATATGCTCAAGCAAGAGTATGTCGATCTGTTTGCCTGAGCGGCCGTCGCCTCTCTAGCTGCGGTCGCGAAAAAGGCGTATCGCCTCGTGAATCTCCTGGTGGGCTTTGGCGAGGCCCTCCCAGCCCCCCGACTCGACATGTACGCGTTCCAGATCCTTGTACACGCTGAAAAAGTGTTCTACCTCGCGCAAAAAGTGACTCGGCACATCGTTGAGCTGATGATAGCCTCCGAATAGCGGATCAGTGTTGGGGACGGCCAGAATCTTGTCGTCCCGCTCTCCTTTATCGATCAGATGAAAAATACCCAGCACGCGGGCCTCGATCAGGCACCCAGGAAAAGTCGGCTCGTTGGTCATCACCAACACATCCAGCGGATCGCCGTCATAGTGCAGCGTGCGTGGAATGAAACCATAGTCCCCAGGATAGTGCAGCGATGAGGAAATGACGCGATCCAGCTTAAGCAGGCCGCTCTCGACATCATACTCGTACTTGTTGCGTGAGCGTTTGGGGATCTCGACCACCACATGGATCACCTCCGGTACGTCGGGGCCGGACGAAAGCTCGCGCCACATATTTGTCATCAGCATGATTTACCTCCACCGCAAAATTGAACGTGCGCCCAGTGTACCATAGTCAGGCAGAGCGGGCCAGACGCCGCGTTGGGTCCAACGCCGTCATCTCCACCTTTGAGTATGGGCCGCTTGACGACTGACGCCGATCTGCCTAGAGTGTATGCGCTGGCCATCAAAGGGCGCGCGCCTGGAGACGGCCTCGCCCAATCGGCAAACAAGCGGGATAGGAGGAGGCACTGTCGATGACGATCCGCGATATTCAGGCGCTACGCGTGCTCGCTGCCGAGCTGCGTCTACACATCGTGCGTATGATGGGCCCCAACAAGGCCCACCACTTTGGCGGCTCGCTCTCGGTCGCTGATATGGTCACGGCGCTCTATTTCGCCAAGATGCGCTATGATCCCCAGAATCCCCAATGGCCGGAGCGCGACCGCTTTCTCATGAGCAAAGGGCACTGCGTGCCGGCCCAATACGCCGCCCTGGCCATGCTGGGGGTGATTCCCATCGAGGAGCTGCCGACCCTCAAGGTGCTGGGCACGCGGTTGCAGGGGCATCCTGCCAGCCACCTGGTGCCGGGCCTGGAGGGCTGCACCGGGTCGTTGGGGCAGGGGCTCTCCTTCTCCAACGGCATGGCGCTGGCCGGCCGGGTCAAGGGCCTCGACTATCGCGTCTACTGCGTCATCGGCGATGGCGAAATGCAAGAGGGCCAGGTGTGGGAGGCGGCGATGACAGCCTCTTATCGCTGCCTGGGCAACGTCACCGCCCTCATTGACCGCAACGGGCTCAAGGGCATGGACGCTTCCTGCTGCGCCAAATGCATGGACCCGCTGGACACACGCTGGGAGACCTTTGGCTGGCGCGCCCGCGAGATTGACGGGCACGATATGGCCCAGATCGTCGAGGCGCTGGACTGGGCCGATCAGAGCGATGAGGTGCCGACGGTGATCATCGCCAACACCGTCAAGGGCAAGGGAATCTCCTTCATCGAGGGCCAGCCCCAATATCATAATGGCGTGCTCACCGATGAGCAATTTGAGCGGGCCATCGCCGAGCTAGAGGCGACACTGCAAGAGGTGCGGGAGGAACAAGCATGAGCGGCGATCTGAGCGAGATGATGCAGACCCGAGAGGCATACGGCCAGGCGCTGGTGGAGGTGGGCCGGGCGCATGACGACGTCGTCGTCATCGACGCCGACCTCTACAACTCGACGCGCACGGTCCTCTTTCGTGACCAGTTCCCTGAGCGCTTTTTCGATATCGGCATCGCCGAGATGGACCTGATGAGCACCGGGGCGGGCATGGCCTCCCAGGGGCTGGTGCCCTATGTGAACTCGTTCGCCATGTTCCTCACCGCCCATTGCTACGATCAACTGCGCATCCAGATCTGCTACCCCAACCTGCACGTCATCCTCGCCGGATCGAGCGCCGGCCTCACCCAGGGGCCCGATGGCGCCAGCCACCAGTCGCTGGAGGATGTGGCGCTGATGCGCGCCCTGCCCAACATGCGCGTGCTGGTACCCGCTGATGCCATCGAGACACGGGCCATGACCCTCGCCCTGGCCCACGATATCGATGGGCCGGCCTATGTGCGCCTTGGCCGCTATGACACGCCCAACGTCATGCCGGCGGACTATCAATATCGCCTGGGCCAGGCGTTCACCCTGCGCCAGGGCAAGGATGTTACCCTCATGGCCTGCGGCCACATGGTCGCCGTGGCGCTGGGCGCCGCCGAGCTGCTGGCCCGCCGGCAGATCGAGGCGACGGTGGTGAACATGTCCACCATCAAGCCGTTGGACGATGAGGCCGTGGCCCGGGCCATGAGCGAGACGCCGCTGGTGGTCACCGTCGAGGAACACAGCATCATCGGCGGCCTGGGCAGCGCGGTGGCCGAGGTGATGGCCGAGGATGGCTGCGGGGCGCGGCTGATGCGCATGGGCACCCGCGACGTCTTTGGCGAGTCGGGGATGGCCGATGAGCTGCTGGCCCGGCATGGGCTCACGGCGGAGGCCATCGCCGAACGGCTACGGCGGGAGTTTGGCCGGTAGAGCCGATAGGGGAGGTCTCCTTGTATAGGGCAAAGGTGTCGGCCAAAGGATCAGTGACCCTGCCCAAACCCTTGAGAGACAGGCACGCGATCGATCCTGGCAGCGAGATACAGATCGTGGAGGTCGGCGACGTGTTGGTATTGGTCCCTATGCCGTGCGATCCCGCAAAGGCGCTGCGCGGATTGCTCAAGCAGGGACCCTCTCTAACCACCGATCTTCTCCGAGAGCGAGCACGAGAACGCGTCGAGGACGCTGCCAATGATGCATGAACCCTTGGTGAGCCTGCGCTGCTGATGTCGGCTTCACCGATCAACGAGCCCGTCTCATCTATCTATCATCAACGAAAACGAGGCTAACCATGAAACGAGCGGTGAGCGTCAGCCTGGGCAGTACCTCGCGCGATCACCGCGTCGTCGTGGAGTTGCTGGGGCAGCAGATCGAGATCGAGCGCATCGGCACCAACGGCAGTGTGCGCCGAGCCAAGCAGCTCTATGAGGAGTTCGACAGCGGCGTGCACGGCCCCGTGGATTGCCTGGGCGTCGGCGGGGCCGTGCTCAGCATCGACACCCGCGAGCGCAGCTATACGCTGCCTGCCGTACAGGCTATGGTAGCCGGGGTGTGGCAGACGCCGGTGGTGGATGGTTCGGGGTTCAAGAACGTTGTTGAGCGGCGCATGGCGCAACGCCTGCTCTACGAGATCGGCGAAGAGATCTATCCGCGCACGGTGTTGGTCAGCGCGGCGGCTGACCGCCTGGGACTGGCTCTCTCCTTCCAGGAGGCCGGGTTCGAGCTGGTGCTGGGCGACCTCATGTTCGCGCTGGGGCTGCCGATCCCGCTCCATGGCCTCGATGCCTTTGACCGTGCGCTTAACCTGCTGGGGCCTCTGTTGCGCTTTCTCCCCATGAGCATGCTCTATCCCACCGGGGAGCGCGAGGATGTGAACAAGCCGCGCTTTGGCCGCTGGTTCCGCTGGGCCAAGGTCATCGCCGGCGATTGTAACTATACCACGCGCCGGATGCCGCTGGACATGCGCGGCAAGATCGTGGCCACCAACACCACGACGCCCCGCGACGTAGAGCTCTTTCGCGAGCGCGGCGTGCGCTATCTGGCCACCAGCACGCCGCGCATGGGCGAGCGCTCCTTTGGCACCAACCTCATGGAGGCGACGCTGGTAGCTCTGTCGGGTCAGGGCCGTACGCTGCCCGCCGACGAGATCGAGGCTCTCATCGACGAGCTGGGCTGGGGCACCGAGATTTTGCGCCTGAACTGAGTCTCAAGGACATCGGTTGCGCAGCGCGCGGATTGCGTCGCCAAAGCGGTCGTTCTGTCGCACCCGCTCGTCCGCCGCACGGCGCAGCTCCTCCACGGTGCGCCCCGGCAGGCGGTCGATGATGACGATCTGATCGCCATCAGGCCGGCGCCGGCGGATCTCGGCCTCCCACGCCGCGGGCACGCCATAGACGCTATCGGCGCTGCCCACCAGGGTGATATGATGCCGCTCGGCGCCAATCCGTACGGCGTCATCCAGCGATTGCCCGTTGGTGACGCGAAAGCGGTGCAGGTAGGCGTCCAGCGCGTGACGCCACTCGATGCTGGCCTCCTGGGCCAACAGCAGGTAGTGGCTCTCCGTCACCGGCGGGGGCTCTTCCTCGTCCTCCCAGGCGACGCGCCAATTCCAGGGATGCGGCTCGCGGTTGGCCTCGCGCAGATAATCGCGCAGCCGGTCCAAGATGCCCCGGCCCTGGAACTGGTCGATCTCAAAGGACGCCCAGCGCGCCTCGTGCCCATAGGTGTAGATGGCCGCGCCCACCACATAGTCGATACCGCCGCCAGGTCCGTCGCCAAGGGGCTTTTGCAGCTCCTGGTCGTACCAGATCAGCCAACGGAGATAATCTTCATCGCTGCGCGCCGAGCGGCGATAGCCCACCTGCTCGGGCCAACCCTGGTCCCACCCCGCCTCGCTGATGATCACCGGCAGGCGTATCTCCTGAGGCGTGCCTGGCGACGTATACAAGTCGCGCCAGTGGAGCATGTATCCTCGAGTGGCCTGGCGCATACGCTCGGCGTGAATGGTTCCATCCGGGTTCAGCAGGTCGGCCCAGTCGCCGCCGGGGAACCAGTACTCGTGCAAGTGGAGAAAATCGGGCCGCTCGCCGCGACTCGACGCCGCCTCGTCCAGCAACGCCTCATAGTAGCGCGGCCACTCGTCCAATGTGGGCTTGGTCATGGAGAAACCGCCGCAGGCGTAGCGCATCCCCTCCTCGTGGAAATACCGCGCCAGGATGGCGTCGAACCGGCCCAACCGCTCGATGTCGGGTCCGGTACCGACTTCGTTGTATCCCTCCCAGGCGTAAAAGTGACGCATGCGCTCCAACACCTGGGCGCGACGCCCCCGATTGCCGCCGGTCAGGCCGTCGAGCAGGCGTTGCCAGAATTCATGGGCGCGGTCGGCGGGCCTGTCGAGGGATTGGTCGGCGACAGGATAGCGGCCGAGTAAAAAGCTGTTACGCGTCGTCCATATCTCGGCGCGCCGGCGCTTGAGCGGATCGGTCTGCTCTTCGGGAAGCCACTCGTCAAGCATCGCCCACTCCAGGCTCTTGACCAACGCCGGCGTCGTGTCCGCGATGACGTTGGGCCAGCCAGGGCGCCGCCGTTGAATATGAAAGCCCAGTTTGCTGTTCATCGGTTGCGCATTCCTCCCTGGATCTACAGCGCATGTCTCCAAAGGGGATCATAGCGTACTCGCTGCTGCCGGGCAACCGGATGCTATCGGGCACGCACAAAGCACCGAGCCGGAGAGGTATCCCTCCGGCTCGGCGGCCAAACCTCTGGCAGATGGAATCAGTCGCTCATCATGAGCGGAATAAAGAGAGAGTGTGGCTTTGGCGCTATGGACGTGACCACCAGTACCTCAACCATCGATTCATTGCTGGTGCCATCCAGTCCGGTCAGTCGGTAGGCAAAGACATCCTGACCGACAAAGCCTGGGATAGGCGTATAGGTCACCGTCCCGTCGCCATGGTCTTGCAGCGTGCCATGCATTGTCTGCAGGGTGATCTCCATGATCACGCCAGGGTCGCGCCCACCGAGATCGTTGGCCAGCAGATCATAGGTCACCGCCACCCCGTCCACGATGATCTGGTCGAACAGCGCGTCGGGCACGTCGCCCGGCACCAGATCGAGGACGTCGATCCAGTCCGGCTCCTGGCTGATGTTCGTCTGGTTCTCGCCCTCGTAGCCCATGCGATACACCTCATAGTTCTCATCGCGATCGGACTGGAAAAAGATGTACTCGCAGTAGGGCATCCAGGCGGCGTGCGCGTCGGCGGCCAGATGATCGGTCAGGCGCA
>SKLG01000331.1 GCA_007123335.1 Anaerolineae bacterium
TGCGATGACCGGAGGGCTGCGAGGTCCGAAAGCTATCGTTGATCACGGTCTTTGGCACCAGTATGCAAGTCGGATCACCGATCATGCTCCCGGAGACCATAAATTTGGATCTACTGAGTCTTGGCTTTGTGACGCCAAGCCAAGCATTCAAATAATGACAATGACTATCGTATCATCCAAGGCCAGCGCACACAAGCCATCTACTATACGCACGCATGACGCCAGAGTAGCGGCCTGCGCCTCCCTGGAGCGATATTGGTCCCAGTGCCCTTGCATCTACCTGACAAGCCGCATACAATTTAGGCATCGACACGCGCTGCAGATAGCGCATCGTCGGTTAGGTGGCGCCAAAGACAAGATATCTGTCCATCCATACAAAAGCCGACTTATGTTCGACTGCAAAGCTGGCTGATGCAGCGGAGGTTGATCATGGCAAATCGAGATCCGGCCTGGATCCGCGCACACGTGGAAGATGAGGACGATTGGTCCCGTTGGAGGCAGAGCCCTCTGCAGCAGGTCGATGTGAACGTGCACATTCACTATCTGCGACGATGGCTTCAGGGCCAGGAACGGGTATTGGAGGTAGGAGCCGGCGCTGGCCTTTTTACCAAGGAACTCGCGGGCATCGTCGAGCGCGTTGTTGTCGTCGACATGTCGGAAGACAAGCTGGCGCGCAACCGTCGCAACGCCGAAGCAATGGGCTATGCTGGTGCCATCGAGACCTGGCGCCAGTGCAATATGGTCGATCTGTCACAGAATTACAGCGAGGGTGAGTTCGATGCCGTCGTCTGCTACGGAGGACCGTTAAGCTACATCCTCGATCTTCGCCACAAGGCCATGCGCGAACTGGTCCACGTCACCAAGTTCGATGGCCTCTTGTTCCTCAGCGCCAAAAGCCTATGGGGCACCGTACACGAAAGCCTACCGCATATTATGCGCATGGATCCGCGCATCAATCAAGAGATCGTGGACACCGGCAATCTCGGCCCGGACAAGGTCGCCGTCGCCTCTCGTTTCGCACACGCATACCGTGCCGACGAGTTCCGGGCTTTTATCGAAGAAGCTGGCGCCTCTGTTGAGCTCATGTCCGCCAGCAACTGCCTGTCATCGACATGGAAGGATCTGCTCAATGTGTGGCGAGAAGATGAGCGCACCTGGCAACATTTGCTAGATCTAGAGCTCCAAGCTTGCCGCCAACCGGGCTGTTTGGACATGGGCTCGCACATCCTGGCCATTGCCCGCAAGCAAGCCTAGATCCTTCGTCTCACGGCGTGGGCTTGGCGTCTACGCCGCCCACATCTGACGGTAGCCGCCGACTAGGACAGCGCCGCTCACACCAAGGGATACGGTACGTTGCGCCAATCACGGCGAGGCCGGGGATACACCCCTCGGCGCAGCACTGTCGCGACACGTTGACGCAACGCAACCAGTTCCTTACGCTCGATGAGCTCCAACAATGCGTCAACGATGGTCGAGTCGTCAGTCAGCGTCTGACGCAACCTACGCAGATCCGCCATCCATGTTGCCGGGATGGTCTCTCCAGCGTAATCCCAGATGACCGTGCGCAGCTTGTAATCAACATGAAAGGTCAATCCGTGATCGATGGCCCATAAACGCCCGTCCTGGCCTTTGATCACGTGCCCACCTTTGCGATCGGCGTTGTTTACCACATAATCAAACACTGCCATCTGCCGCAAAGCGGTATCGTGGGCTGGGTCCTCGCGCAGTGTGAAAAAATGCTCCTCCCAGTCGGTGTGGACAAAGAACTGGACGCTTCCGAGACCCTCAGGCCCCTCGCGCAGCAACACCGGCGGGATAGCCGGCCAGCCTAAAACGCGGCTCAAGAGATACGCAGCCACTTCGCGGCGGCATAGAGTACTGGCAGGGAAATCCCACAACCGCTGCTCGCCGCGCGCAGGCTTGTACACTGCCAGCGCCTGCATCTCGGCGCCCTCCACCATGACGAGAAAGGTATAGTTGGAGCTCCACGGTACAAGCCCCTGAAGGGTGAGGTCTCCGTGCAACAATAAATCAAGGATCCGTTCCTCCGAAACGTGCTCAAGTTCAGAGCTTGGCCCGTCTACGGAGCCGCGTTCGCCGTTGTCAGGCATATTAGCTGTCTCATCGCCGGGCTGGCGAGACATCACCGGAGTCACATCGCCTGCGCCTTGCCGTGTCCATTCCCGCGCGGGCAAAAGTGCCCATCAGGATCCATGGGCTCGTTGCACAGCGGGCAGATCGGCCGCCCTTGAGCCACGACCTCTTTGGCCTGGCGGCTGAGTGCGCGCATCTGTCCCGGGCTCGCCCATAGACGAGCGACGGCGGGCTCTTCCTCGGCAAAGGGGATCTCTTGAACCACCAGGACCAGCAGGTGCGATAGTTGGTCAAAACCCAGGCCGATCTGGCCGACCACAAAGGATGAGCTGGCGGCCTCCTCTTCGTCCAACCCGGGCAAGTCGGGTTCGTCCACACTCGACATAGCCCGCACCTCTTGCTGCTCCAACTCTTCTAGAATGCGATCGATCCCCTGCGCTAGCGCAGCGACTTGCTCCTTTTCCATCTTGAGACTGATCGTCTGCCCAGCGCCGATAGCCTGCAGGAAAAAGGTCCGTCTGCCGGGGCGACCGATAGCTCCCACGGCAATAGTGCTTACTGGGTTCAGTTCATATTCCTCGGGCGACATCGTCTCTCATTCCTCAGTCTGCGACCTGCTGTTGCTGTTCCTCAAATGCCTTCTCGGACAAAAAGCGCTCGGCCTCTATGGCTGCGGCGGCGCCAGACCCAGCCGCGATGACCACCTGACGAAACCAAGGGTCCTGTACATCACCTGCCGCAAACACCCCTTCCACGCTGGTACGCTGTCGCTTATCCGTCACGATATACCCATCCTTGTCCAGCTCCAGCTGGTCGCGAAAGAGCTGAGTATTGGGTATCAGGCCAACGTAGATGAAAACTCCATCACAAGAGATGTCAAGACTCTCGCCTGTCTTCACATCGTGGCCCCGAACTCTCTTCACCGATTGATCACCGACGATCTCATCCAGAACCGTGTTCCATACAAAACGTATCTTGGAATTGCTGTTGGCTCTGGCGACCAGTGTGGGCCCCGCGCGCAGGCGATCGCGACGATGGACGACAATGACCTCCTCGGCAAAGCGCGTCAAAAAGATGCCCTCATCAAGAGCGCTATCCCCACCACCGACCACGACGACCGTCTTGTCGCGATAGAAGAAGCCATCGCATGTCGCACAAGTCGACACGCCCCGCCCCCAAAACTCTTTTTCTCCTGGAATACCCAGTTGGCGCGGTGAGGTGCCGGTGCAGATGATCATGCTCCTGGCGCGAATCAATGGGCCGTGGGTTTTGAGCACAAAAGGATAGGCACTGAGGTCCACCGAGGTCACTTCTTCGTAAGCGATTTCGGCCCCAAACTGCCGGGCCTGTAAAGACATCTGCTCGGCCAGGTCCAGACCACCGATCCCATCGGGAAATCCCGGATAGTTCTCCATCTCGTCGGTCGTTGCCGCTTGCCCTCCCAGTGCGGGGCCCACCAGGATGAGCGGCTTGAGCATCGCTCGTGCGCCATAAAGCCCCGCCGACAGACCTGCGGGTCCCGCGCCGATGATCACCATCTCGCGATCGATAGCTTCTTGTTTCTGTTGTTTTCCCGCTTTGGTCCGCTTTAATCGGTTGATGTCCAGAGATAGCGAGATATCTGTCATACATGCCTCCCGAAGAAATGCCTGATGGGCTTGCGAACATCCCGAGCCCTCATGCGGTAACTCATGCGCCGCGATCGACGTCAGACTGGCTCGACGCTTCCACCTGTTCCTCGACCTCATACTCGTACGCATCCAGAAACTCGTGCAAGATGCGGTCTGTGGCTCGCAGATCCTCCACCCAGTGGGCGAGATAGGTCTGGCCTGCGTCGGTTATCTCATAGACACGACGGGGCGGCCCCGCCGTCTCCTCCAGATCCCAGTCTGATCGCACCATTCCCGTCTCCTCGAGACGTCGCAACGTGCGATACACCGCCGAGAAATCTACCGGGTATTGCTCAAAACCCAATGATTGCAGCCCTTCCATCAGCGCATATCCATGAAGCGGTCGGCGACATAGCAACAAAAGCAAGACCGGCTCGACAAAGCGGCTGATCCGCCGCGGGCATGCACCACGGCGTCCTCTACGATTGCGCTCTGGCGCCATACTCCTCCATCTCTAACAATATCTCGCTGCCTCCACGGGGAGGATTCTCAATAGGTTCTGTTTGCCTTGAAGAACATACTGATTATAGCCCGGCATGGGGAGAGCGTCAATGCCACCGCGCGGGCTCACCGCAGAATCGCGTTGACAGCCTCAGACTATCCGGTCTATACTGCGACAGCGTTTTCTTGTGGAGGGATAATCGATGTACTATGGCGTCGACTATTATCCTGAGCACTGGCCTCGGGAGCGTTGGGATACAGACGCACAGATGATGCAGCAGGCCGGCATCAACCTGGTGCGCATGGGCGAATTCGCATGGGCCCTCTTGGAGCCGAAACAAGGCCACTATACCATGGAATGGCTCGATGAGGCGATCGAACTACTCGGCCAACATGGTATTGCGACCGTACTGGGCACCCCTACGGCAGCCCCACCTGCCTGGCTATGCCATGCTTACCCTGAGATTCTGCGGGTGACGCGTGATGGTCAACGCGTGACCTTTGGCATGCGCCGGCCCTATTGCCCCGGCAATGATTGGTATCAACAGCTCTCGGCCAAGATCGTACTTGCCATGGCGGAGCACTATGGCCAGAATCCGCACGTCATAGGATGGCAGATAGACAATGAACTTGGGTGCCACGACTCTACCCGCTGCTACTGCCCCGAATGTCAGAAGCGATTTCAGCTCTGGGCCAAACAGAAGTATAAAAGTCTTGACGCCCTAAACGCCGGTTGGGGGACGACAGTCTGGAGCCAGATCTATACGGCGTGGGAGCAGATTCCCTTGCCATGGAGCACCTCCGGCGCCTCGAATCCCAATCTGGAGTTGGATTTCTGGCGATTCTCTTCAGATCAGATGATCGCCTACCAGACAAGACAGGTAGAGATCCTTTGCAGACAATGCCCGGAGAAAAGCATCACCACGAACTTGATGGGCTTTGACTTTCAGGATATCGACTATTTCGCGTTGGCCAAGGGATTGGATTATGTATCTTGGGACAACTTTCCCCTTCTGAATCGCCGCGAGCCGGCAGATACCGCCCTGAGCCACGCCACCATGCGGAGTCTAAAGGACCGTCCTTTCTGGGTCATGGAGCAACAAGCAGGCCCCACCGGCGCGCAAATCATGAATGATACCCCAAAGCCGGGTCAGTTGCGCCTGTGGGCTTATCAAGCACTGGCCCACGGTGCCGATGCGATGGTCTATTTCCGCTGGCGCACCTGTCCCTTTAACACAGAGATGTTCTGGCACGGCATTCTTGATCACGATGGCGTTCCACGTCGGCGCTATAAGGAGATCGCCCAGGTGGGCCAAGAGCTGGGCCGCATCGGCCGACACGTGATCGGGGGGGCCACGCCCAAGGCTGCGGCGATGATTCTGTCTTATGATAGCAGCTTTGCCCTAGAGCTCCAGCCCAATGCTAAAGGCATGTCCTACAGCGATCTATTCAGCCGCTTTCACCGCGCCCTTCACGAGCTGCATGTACCCGTGGATATCGTTGCTCCCGATGCCGATCTGACGCCGTACCGCCTGGTCGTCGTGCCGACGCTACATCTCGTTCGCGAAGAGTGGGTTGCCAATCTGGAGCGATATGTTCAGCAAGGAGGCTGGTTGGTGATCGGCCCGCGCAGCGGCGTCAAAGACAAGACCAACTGTGTCAGCACCGAAACGCTCCCTGGTCTCTTGCGCAATCTGTGTGGAATCGAGGTCGATGAATACGTTGCTCTAGGAGAGTATGATGATAATGCGATCCTATTCGAATCACAGACGTTAGGCACTACACAGGCCGATTTGGCGGATGCCGTCTGCGCCACCCATGTCTGGTGCGAGATATTGAATCCCTTTGCGGCCGAGACGTTGGCAAGGTACACCGATAGCTACTATGCCGACAAGCCCGCCATCACCCTACGCAGGAGCGATTCTGGCGGCGGCACCGTATACGTGGGCACCATTGGCAACAATGGATTGTACACGGTACTGATCACCTGGTTGGTGGCGCATTCACGTCTTGCCTCGCTGCTCAAGGCGCCCGACGGTGTCGAGATCACCGCTCGAGAGCGCAACGGCGTCAGCCACCTCTTTGTGCTCAATCATACTGACCAGGAACAGCTCGTCAGAATCCCCTATCGATCTCGGGACCTGATCAGCGATCGTGCGATAGAGACATGGACGACCATCGAACCTTATGGCGTTTATGTTCTCGTCGGGGCATAGGGTATACTGCCTTTACATCCCGTCTTGCCCGGGCTCATCGTTGGCAGCAACGCACGAATGCCCAAGGCACTGTTTGGCATCGTCAAAGGCAGGATCACGATAGAGATCATAAGGAAGATGTACGTGTCATTGACCCGTCGTCGCCTCTTGCAGCGCAGCCTGATCTATGTCCAAAGCCTGACTGGCGGCATGTTGCTATCAGCCTGTCGCTCGCGATTTGTCCAGGTATCGCCCATCGTGCCTGTGACCCGTGAGACCACGCCAGCAGAACCCGAGCCTTCGGGGACGCCCAGCAGTGCTGTTCCTACTTGGACGCCACAGCTCGATGCATCACCGCCAGCACCGGCGTCGCCGGCTCCGCCTGCGCCACGCATCATCGTCGCTGACGTGAGCGCCTACGGATGGACCCAATTCGCCCGCAGCCGCGCCAACGAGTTCACACAGCGACACCCCGAGATGCGCATAGAATGGCGCAACGTCCTGCCCTGGCCGACATATTTTGCGCGTGTCGCCGCATTGCAGGCCAGCGGTGATCCTGCAGATCTCCTGGAGGCCCCCTTTGGCGTACCGCTTGTCCACTGGGGGCGGATGCAGACCATCACGCCGCTGGACGATCTCCTGCGCGACCAGGCTTTCTCGCTGGATGGTGTATTCTCCTCAGCAATCCAATCCTGCTCAGTGGCCGGGCGTCTGATGGGCATTCCCCTCTTTGCCGATCCAGGCGACGCTCTCCTGCTTTATCATCGTCACAGCCTGACAGCAAAGCAACTCAGCATACCACAGGCAGAATGGACCTTGACAGATTTGGAGGAGCTGGCTACGCAGGCTCAACAGGAGACGAAAGGTATCTATGGATTGGGGTTGCGGGCCGCCATGCCCGGCGCTTCCGCCTTGCTGCATCTGTTCGGCGGCAGTCTGCTGTCGACGGATGGCCAACGCTGCACCGCTGCCCGCGATGAGAGCGTCGAGTGCCTGGCCTGGTTACAAAACATGATCTATGCACGGCAGGCAGCGCCGTCCCCCCAGATCATGGTACGTGGTGCCCTTGACATGCTGCACCGGGGACAACTCTGCATGCTGCGCGGCTCGCTAAGCGATCTCTCCATCACCCGCCGTCTGCTTGAGGGCACACAGGCCGCAACGGACGTGGAAGCAACCCTATTTCCCGCACACCCTGACACCCATCGGCGGGCCGCCACCAGCAGCGGCATCGCCTATTGCCTGGGAGCGCGCTCTCGGGTGAGGGCTGACGTGCTGCGCTGGATCGCGTTTATGACCAGTGTCGAGGCCGGCGTGGAGCTATTTCTCGGGGACTATGCTATGCCCGGCGCACGAGGTGAGGCGTGGCGGCATCCGCTCGTAGCGCGACAAGAGCCTATCGTCAGCGCATTGGCCGACGTAGCCGAGGTCGCCGCGCAAGAGTCGGTGCCCTGGAACGAGTGGCTGGATGCCTGTTACGAAGCATGGAATCGTCATGTCAACGATCTACTGGAGCGCCGATCCGATCCCGACACCTGTGCCGATAGGATCTGCCATGATCTGCGCTCCATTCTGCAACGCCCACCCCCACAGGCGCTTGTCATGCCCTGATATCGACTACATCAGGCCTTTGCTTGCCAGACGAGGGGCCACATCGGCCTCTGGGCACGACGCTCCTCGTCCCTCCTTGGCACGGTGTTCAACGGCTGCACGAATGAATTCCACGAAAAGAGGATGGGGACGGTTAGGTCGGGTCTTGAACTCGGGATGAAACTGGCTCCCGATCATCCAAGGATGATCGCCAATCTCGCCAATCTCTACCAAATGTCCGCTGGGCGATCGACCGCTCCAGACCATACCCTTATTAGCCAGGATCTCGCGATAAGCGTTATTAATCTCGTAGCGATGGCGATGTCGCTCACTGACCTCATCCACGCCATAGGCCTGGCGTGACTTGGTGCCCTCCTGGAGGACACAGGGATAGGCGCCAAGACGCATGGTGCCCCCCTTGTCAGTCACCCCCTTTTGATCCAACATGAGATCAATGACGGGATGCGTGGTATCTGGCATGAACTCGGCGCTGTTTGCTTGCTCATCACCCAAGACATGGCGCGCGAACTCGATGACCATCACCTGTAAACCGAGGCAGAGCCCCAAGTAGGGCACCTCTTGCTCCCGTGCATAACGCGCAGTAGCGATCTTGCCCTCGATGCCCCGCTCGCCAAAGCCGCCCGGCACCACGATGCCGTCGGCTTGGGCCAAATGAACGGCCACATCTTGCTCATCCAGGTGCTCCGAATCGATCCAATCCACCACCAGGCGCAACCCGTGACTGGCCGCTGCATGGAGCAACGCCTCGTGCACCGATAGATAAGCGTCGTGCAGTCCTACATACTTGCCCACGAGAGCAATACGCACATCGCCCTCAGGATTTCGTAGCCTGGTAACCAAGTCGCGCCAATCGTCGAGATCAGGCGGCTCAGCATCGAGTCTCAATCGCCGAACCAAGTATTCACCGAGGCCCGCTTCCTCCAGGGTAAGCGGCACATCATAGATGGTGTCGGAGGTCTCCAGAGGAATAACCGCCTCACGATCCACATCGCCAAAGAGAGCGATCTTGTCCAACAGATCCGGAGTGATGGTATAGTCAGCGCGACAGATCAGCACGTCGGGATGGATACCGATGCTGCGCAGCTCGCGCACGCTGTGCTGGGTGGGCTTGGTCTTTAGTTCGTCGGTGGCACGGATATAGGGCAGCAGGGTGAGATGGATGTAGCACGTATTGTCGACGCCCACATCCTTGCGCATCTGGCGGATAGCCTCCAAAAAGGGGAGACTCTCGATATCGCCCACCGTACCACCGATCTCGACGATGACCACATCGGCGCCACTGCTCTGCGCCATGAGGTGGATGCGCCGTTTGATCTCATCGGTAATATGGGGGATGACCTGCACCGTGCCGCCCAGAAAATCGCCACGTCGCTCGCGGGTGATGATCTCAGCATAGATCTGCCCCGTAGTCACATTGGCATGGCGAAACAGGTTGACGTCGGTGAAGCGCTCATAGTGGCCCAGATCGAGGTCGGTCTCGGTGCCGTCCTCCAGGACATAGACCTCACCATGCTGATAAGGCGACATGGTGCCAGGATCCACGTTGATGTAGGGGTCCAGTTTCTGGATAACGACGCTCAGGCCGCGCGCTTTGAGGATACGCCCGACGGAAGCGGCTGTGACCCCCTTGCCAAGCGAGGAAACGACGCCACCCGTGCAAAAAATATACCGGGTCATTCTTGCCCTCCTTTGATAGATGGGGCAACAGCCCGGGTTCGCAGTATATCATGAGCCCAAGACTCGGGCAAACGAGATGGCGGGAGACATATGCTGATTACTCTGCCCGGCCAAAGCATTCCTGCCCTGGCGATGACTTTTTCCGTAATGGTACATTGACAGTCGGCCCGGAGCATGATATGGTCAGCGCATCCTAGACGACGAGGACAGACAATGAGCCACGAGCGCTTTCGCTTTCACTCAATTGACGAGCTTTTGGAGCGCGCCCAGGCGCTTGGGCTGAACATCCCGGCCCAGGAAGATGTCTCCATCCTGGCGCAGACGGTAGCCATCGGCGACAAGAAGACGCCTAATGCCCTGGCCATTCACCCCATGGAAGGCTGCGATGGCACCGCGGATGGCAGGCCCGACGAACTTACCATTCGCCGCTATGAGCGCTTTGCTCGCGGCGGAGCCGGCCTGTTGTGGTTCGAGGCCACAGCCGTGATGCCTGAGGCCAGAGCGAATCCACGGCAGTTGTATATTCAGCGAGAAAACGCGTCATCCTTTCGCTCTCTACTAGAGGACGCTCTCGCTGCTGGCCGCGCGGTGAACGGTGCTCAATATGATCCCTTTACCACATTGCAGCTCACCCATTCGGGCCGCTATAGCCGGCCTTTGGACAAGCCGGCGCCCATCATCGCCCATCGCGACGGGGTGCTGGATCAAGTGATGGGCATTTCACCGGAACAGCCGCTTATCAGCGACGACGAGCTGGATCTTCTACAGGACCGTTATGTCAAGGCGGCGCGCCTGGCCTATGAGTGCGGATTCGACGGCATTGATATCAAGAGCTGTCATCGCTATCTGATCTCGGAGCTACTGGCGGCGCACACCCGCCCTGGCCGCTATGGAGGCTCTTTTGAGAACCGCACCCGCTTGCTGCGCGAGACGGTGGCCCGCATCCGCGCTGAGGTGCCAGAGCTAGCCATCACCATCCGCATGAACGTCTATGACGGACATCCCTTCCCGTGGGGCTGGGGCGTCGACCAGGACGATCCGGCCGTTCCTGATCTGAGAGAGCCACTGTGCCTGATCGGCATCCTCAAGGAGATGGGGGTATCACTGATCAACGTCACGGCGGGCAATCCCTACTTTACGCCGCACATCAACCGGCCCTTTGACCGTAACGTCGTGGGAGGCTCGTTGCCCGATGAGCATCCACTGATGGGTGTGGCGCGACTGATCGACTTGGCTCGCCAGATCAAGCAAGCCCATCCTGATATCGTCGTCGTGGGCACCGGGTATTCCTGGTTGCGCCATCTGATGGGACCAGTTGCCGCCGGGGTCGTGGCGCAAGGCTGGGCAGACATGATCGGCCTGGGGCGTGGGGCCTTTGCCTACCCTGATTTCGCGCGCGACCTTTTGATCAAGGGCGAACTGGATCCGCGCAAGGCCTGTATCACCTGCAGCAGTTGCACCCAGATCATGCGCGATCACGGTTGCAGCGGCTGCGTGCCCCTTGATCGTGAGGTGTATGGTCCGATCTATGCCGAGGGTCGACGATCGCATCGTTAGGGCATGGGGTTGAGCACATCGATGCTTCGTAGATGCAGGATTTTGCGGCCAATTTGGCGTGCCAAAGGGGCCGTGGTATACTGCGCCCGCTTGGCAACGCCACCCTAGCTCAATCGGTAGAGCAGGCGCTTCGTAAGCGCCCGGTTTCGAGTTCAAGTCTCGAGGGTGGCTCTGACTATGTCGCCATATTGCGCAAAATCACCTCCCAAAGGGGCGAAATTTCCCTTTGGGAGGCTGCATATTTGACCAAAATATGCTATAATAGGGATGCGGATGTGGCATCGGCGCCACCTGCAAATGGGGATAGGCGTCGGCGCATCGTCCGTAATGGGCGGGCTCGGGGCGGAGGGAAGGAATATGACGGACTCGCAGCCTCAGCAGGAACCCAGGACACTCAGGCCCCAGGCGACGGTCACCTGTCCCAAGTGTGGGCGGGCCAACTCGGTTGGCAACCGCTACTGCATCATCTGCGACACCAGATTGCCAGCACCGGGATCAGATCCCCCAACAGAAGAGGTGACAACGAGCAGCGGGACAAAGAGCGGCTTTTTTAGCAAGCTGTTTGGTCGGCGCTAGCCCTGAACAGTTTATGCCATGCGTTCAACGAGCGCATGGTCAAGTAGCCCAGAGCCCGCCCATAGGCGACCGAAGAACAGCAGCTTCATAGAGAACTTGGTCCCGATCGCCAGCGTTTTACCCCGCCGATCGGGCACAACGGGCGCATACGCCTGGCAGGGCTTGGTCGCCAAGCTCGACGCGAAACCCCTGTTGCCGCTCTAGCTCTTGACGAATAGCATCTAACGAGACGATATCGAGGTCCTGCACTTCCCCACACACCCGACACAGCAAATGCCCATGGGGGCCGTGCAGCGCCAGCTCGTACTGTGCCCGGCCATCGGCATGGCGCATCTCGCTCACCAAGCCAAGCTCCTGGAACAGATCAAGGGTGCGGTAGATCGTCGTCTTGTTTACGCTCCACGCAGGATGAGCTGCCTCGACGGCATCCAGAATGTGCTCAGCGCATATATGGTCATTGGCCTGCAACATCACGTCATAGATCTCGCGGCGGCAGGCGGTAACCGAATGTCCCTGCTCGCGCAGTGTCTCTCGTAGCTGCCTGCGAGCACGATCGATCTCCTCCTGGATCAATGTCTGCTTCTTAGTAGCCGATCCCTGGCACACCTTCTTACCCCTCCCCCATTATGCAACCGGTTTGCATAATACGCCTCTTTAAACCTGGCGTCAAACGACCATGCCATGGATAACGGAAGCCTCTGGCATTCGTTTTTGACAGGAGGGATACGCTCCGTATATAGTCAGCGCCATGCTCCGTAGCCCTGCAGATAAAGCATGGCCCTGACGCGGGGCAGCCACCGCGCTCCACGAGCGTGGACCACGGACAGAGCATCCTACTGCCTATATACATCTGCAAGGAGGTCCACTCCGTATGATCCAGGTCCAAGGCCTCACCAAAACATATGGCGACGTCCTGGCCCTCGACAATGTCTCCTTCCAGGTCGAGCGGGGCGAGATCGTCGGTTTTTTGGGCCCCAACGGCGCCGGCAAGACGACGACTATGCGCATCCTTACCGGCTATATGCCTCCCAGCTCAGGGCAGGTTTCCATCGCCGGTTATGACGTATTTACCGACTCGCTAGAGGTGCGTCGGCGTATCGGCTACCTGCCCGAGACGGTCCCCCTCTACACCGAGATGAGCGTATACGGCTATCTCGACTTTTGCGCGGCGGTGCGCGGTGTCCGCGAGCGCGACGACGCCATCGTCCGCGTGCTAGAGGCCTGTGATATCGCCGATGTCGAGGACGTGCTCATTGGCAAACTATCCAAGGGCTACCGCCAACGCGTCGGTCTCGCCCAGGCATTGATCCACGATCCAGAGGTGCTCGTGTTGGATGAGCCGACCATCGGCCTCGATCCGCGCCAGATCCTCGGCGTGCGCGAGTTGATTCAGAGCCTGGCGGGCGAGCGCACGGTGATTCTCAGCACCCACATCCTGCCAGAGGTGAGCCAGCTCTGTCAGCGCGTGCTCATCATCAATGAGGGGCGCATCGTCGCCGAGGACACTCCCGAACGTTTGACCAACAACCTGCAAAGCGGCATGCGCGTGCGCCTTCAGGTGCTAAACGCCCCCGAGGACGCCCTGGCACATCTGCGAGCACTGCCCGCCGTTACCGGAGCCAGCACGTCTGGTCGAGGGGTGTTCGATGTCTCTCTCGACGCGCCGGAGGACGGACAGGATCCACGCACAGCCCTGGCCTCCCTGGCCGTGACCCAACAGTGGGGCCTGATCGACATGCGCACATTATCGATGAGCTTGGAAGACATCTTTTTGCAGCTCACCACCACCGAGGCCGTGGCGGCCGAGGAGCTCGCTGAAGGAGAGGTCGCATGAGAAACGTCTATCACGTCGCCCGCCGCGAGCTGGGCGCCTTTTTCGTGTCCCCCATCGCCTATGTGGTCACCGCTATCTATTTGGCGGTGACCGGGGGATTATTTGGATTCATCCTCTACTACTCTCGAGAGGCCACGCTGCGCTACGTCTTGATGCATGGTGTCAGCCTTCTCTTTCTCGTGCTCATCACCCAGGTATTGACCATGCGACTGCTCGCTGAGGAGCAACGAATGGGCACGCTTGAGCTATTGCTCACGGCGCCGCTGCGCGATTGGGAGGTAGTGCTGGGCAAGTTCCTGGCTAGCCTGGGTGTGTTTCTAGCCATGGTCCTGCTCACCAGCACCTTTGTGATCGTCCTCTTGCGCGTGGGCGAACCTGATATCGGAGTGATGCTGTCCGGCTATCTGGGATACATCCTGCTGGGCACCAGCCTGTTGGCTATCGGCGTGTTTGCCTCATCGCTCACCCAGAACCAGATCGTGGCCGCCGTCGTGGGTATGGGCATCACTCTCATCCTATGGATCAGCGGCGCGCTGGGCGAGTTTGTCGGCGGCGCGATGGAGAGTATCGTAACCTTTTTGCCCATCTTTGATCACTATCAGGATTTCGCGCGCGGGATCATTGACACCCGCGACATCCTCTACTACCTCAGCGTCACGGTGCTCTTTCTCTTTATGAGCGTGCGCGTCGTCGAGTGGCGGAGGTGGAGATAAGATGATCGAGCGTCTGAAGCCCTACCTTGGCGCATCCTGCGCCCCTATCGCCCTCATTGGCGCAGCGGCATTGTTGATCGCCCTCAGCGGGCTGCTGGTCCTCGGCACACCGGCGCTATGGATTGAGGTCCTGGGCGGCATCGGCCTGGCGTTGTTGGCCTTGGCGGCATTGGCGCGCCCGAGCCAGTTTCTGGCGCTCCTCAGCGGACGCCAGGCGCGCTATGGCGGCAATGCCGCCCTGATGACCATCGCCCTGGTCGCCATCCTCGGCTTTACCAACTATATCGGCAACCGCTACCATTGGCGTTGGGACGTGACCGAGGATCAACAGTTTTCGCTCTCGGAGCAGACGTTGAGCATCCTCAACTCCCTGGAGGAGCCGGTCCACGTCACCCTCTTTTTCACACCACTGCACTATAACCGGCAGCAAGCCGAGGACCTGATCCAGGAATACGCTCTGCGCGGCCAGAACCTCGATTACACCTTTGTGGATCCCGACCTCGATCGCCGAACGGCTCTGGAATACCAGATCGCCCGCGACGGCACCATCGTGTTCGAGCGCGGTGATCGCCGCGAGCTCACCTTTGGCGTGCAGGAGCAGGATCTGACCAGCGCGCTGCTCAAAGTGAGCCGCGATGAAAAGCGCGGGGTCTTTTTCCTCACCGGCCACCAAGAGCGAGATCCACTCGACCATGACCAGCTTGGCTACAGCCTGATACGGCAGTTCCTTGAGAGCGAGAATTATGTCGTGGACACGCTAAACCTCGCGGCCACAGCCACACCGCCGCCAGAGCTGGACGTATTGGTCATCGCCGGGCCGCAGCAGCCATTAAGCGCTGACGAGCTGGCGCGGCTGCGCACGTTCGTGGAACAGGGCGTCGGGCTGCTGGTGCTCATCGAACCGGGCATGGAGGATCCTCTGGATGGCCTGCTGCGCGACTATGGGTTGGAGCTGCCCGATACGCTGATCCTCGATCCGATTCGCTCCTTCTTTGGCGACATTACCGCACCTCTGGTTGACCGATACGAGTTTCACCAGATCACCAAGGATATGAGCGGCCTGACCTCGGTCTTTCCGCTGGCCCGAGATCTACGCCTTGTCGAGCCGGCTCCTGAGGAGTGGCGCGTCCAGGTGTTGGCCTTTACCAGCGAGAACGCCTGGGCCGAGACCGACTATCGCGGCGAACAGGTGGGACGCAGCGCCGATGACCTCGGCGGCCCCCTACCCATCGCGGCTGCCATCGAACCTTCTGACAGTGGGGCAGGCCGTGGCCGCATGGTGGTCATTGGCAATGTCAGCTTTTGCGAAAACGGCCTGCTCAACCAGTTGCGCGGCATCGGTAATGTGGACCTATTCATGAACGCTGTAGGCTGGCTGGCTGAGGACGACGCGCTGATCTCTATTCGTCCCACAACGCCTCTGCCGCGCCAAGTCATCTTGACGCCGCCACAAGCGCGGGCGATTATCTATACCAACATCCTCTTTGTGCCGCTCCTCGTGCTCCTCGCCGGAGGCGTTGTGTGGTGGCGGCGGAGGTAGAACGGTGAGATTTCGTCACACGCTGATCCTGGTGGTCGTCGCTCTCGCTCTCGGTGGTGTAGCGCTGTTGCTGGAGCGCCAAGAGCCGCATCCCTCGCCAGATAGCGCTGCCGTGCCGACGCCGCTACCCGAGTTGTTGCGTGTCAATGAAGGCGCCATCACCGACGTGATCCTCGAACGGACGGCGACAGACCAACGCACCCACCTGGTCCGTCGAACTGTCGAAGACTGGTATCTGCTAGAACCCGATATCGAGCCCGACGCTGCCGGGGAAGTGGATGTCTTCCAGGTGCTCAACTTTTTAGAGACGCTGGCTGTGTTGCGCCCACGCCGGGTGCTCACCGGTACACTGGATCTGGCAGAATATGGCTTGGCGCCCGCAGCGCTAGAGGTGACGCTCCATGAAGAGGACGGCACCACGCACCAGATGCGCCTGGGCGCGATGAACGCCGACTTTTCGGCCTATTATGTCCTCCTGGGCGATGAGGAGGAGGGCGCATCCTACACCATCTACTTGGTACCCTCATATGTGGGCGTCGAGATCGAGCGTTTGCTCGATACGCCGCCCGTCCAGGGATCCAATGACATTTGGGCCAACGGCAATCTGCATGAACTTGAGGAGGGGGAAACACCCAACATCGTCGAACCATAACAACCTGCAAACGCCCTCAACCGACTCTGGGCAGAAAAGGAGTACTCACCATGCGTGCAGGCAGAATTCGTGGCGCGATCTATGTCCTGACTCTCGCTTTGCTCCTCCTGACTAGTCCCCTACCCCAGCACCTAAGCGCTGAGAGGATGACGCACATCATCGGCGAGACCGGGAGCCATCGCCTCGGCGCCGACTCGGGACGCTCGTCGATGCTATCCACTCAGAACGACCTCTTTTTGCCGTTTATCCTGCAGAATTTCGGGGAGCCTGTTCCTACACCGACTCTGCCCCCGACGCCAACGCCAACGCCCACCCCCGGAGCCCCCATCGTCGAGGCATGGATGAGCAACGAGACCCCACCGCGATACTCCACGGTCACGGTGTATGGACGCATCCATCGTAATGGCGTCGGCATTCCCGATGTGCCCATGAATGCGGTCTGGCACTATCGTACGACCAGCCCCGAGTGCGATGGTCAGAGCAATGCCGATGGCGTGGCCTCTTGCGCCCGCAACATCGCTGGCGCCAGCGCCGGACATCGCGTCCGTGTTGTGGTCACGTTCACGTATGCCGGCCAAACCTACGTGGCTGAGACCGGCTTTACACCACAATAAATACGTGGGTGCAGGGGCAAACTCTCGTTCGCCCCTGCACCCACGTGTACATCTATTCCTGAGCCTACGGCTAGATCATCTCGACAGTCAGCGATTCGAGCGTGTCCAGGTCCCACTCGGCGCCCCAGCCGGGGCCATCGGCGGGCACCAGCTCGCCATCGATGATCTCGGGCGGGTTGAGCAGGCCGATCTTGAGACCGTCCTCCATCATCCGTCGCCCACCGCCGGTGTGCTCATAGTAGCTGTTGTTGGCGATGGAGCAGCCCAACTGGGCATGGACATGGCCAAAGATGCCGCCGACGCCGTTTAGCTCGATGGTGGTGCCGTGCAGCTCGGCCATGTGCGCCATCTTGAGCACCTGCGTGGTGCCATGGCGCGCATTCGCCCGCAGCCGATCCGTCGCGCCGTGGATGAGCCACTGAGCCGATAGGTCCATGTCGTACATCAGGGTCTCATTGGCCATGATCGGAATGACCAACTCGGCACACAACTCCTGATAGTGGTGCATCTTTTGCTCGAAAAAGGGTTCCTCGAGCCAGACAAAGTCCAGCTCCTCCAGCACGTGACCCACCTCGATGGCCTCGCGCAGGGTATAGGAGCACACCGGATCGAGCATCAGGTCATAGTCGGGGCCCACGTGCTCGCGCAGCGCGACCATGATGGGGATATCGGCCTTGCCCCCCTTGTACGAATGTGGCTTGTAGGCGTTGATGCCCAGCTCGCGCCCCTGCTCGATATGCTCGATATACATCTCCACCGGCCCGTCGCCGGCGGTAAGATAGGCGGGAACACCGTCGCGGTTCTTGCCCAACAGCGCATAGATGGGCAGCCCGGCCACCTTCCCGGTAATGTCCCACAGGCAGTTGTCCAACGTGCCGAACCAGCCGGGGCGCTGATACAACCAGCGGGTGCCCTGATGCAATTTCTGAAAGAGAAACTCGCGCCGAAACGGATCCTGGCCCACCACGTGGTTGCGCACAAGCTGCACCACATAACGCGGATCACCGCCATGGCCGTCAAACGTGCATATGCCCTCAACCCCCTCATCGGTCTGCACGCGCATGACCATCAGGTATGTGGGTCCTTCGGCCGGCGCCGAGGTGTGGGTATACTGGACCCGATTCAGCCCGGCCACCTGAATGAGCTGATGGGTACGCGCCTGCGATCCCGGAACCTCTACCACATGTACGAGAACGCGCTCGATCTTCATCATCCTTCCTTCCTGATTGCTCGGAAACGATCGATCTCAGAATCCCCGGCGCTGCCCCTCCCAAGGCGGCGACTGACCACGCTCAAACTCCTCCACGCTCGGGCCACCGAGACGGTCCAACCGCCAAAGCCCGTAAAGATAACTGGCAGCTAGCAACAACACCGTAGCCGGCCACCCGCCCAGCACGCCTATCCACACACCCACGGCGTCTTGGCCACGCAGGAACGCCAGGGTCTGCAGCGCCAACCTCAGGCCAAAGAACAGCGCCCAGGCGACGGTTACTTCGGTATACGCCGGGCGCACCGAGGGATGCCAGTACCACTCTAGCGGCCAGCCACGGGCAACGTGGCTGGTAAGCGCCACCAACGGGCGACGCACCAAGACGCTGACCAGACAGCCGAGGGTGAGCAGCGCGCCGCCGAGCAGTTCGGGCAGAAAGAAACCTTGCGGCCCGCCGGCGCCCCAGGCGCTGATCGCGGCGATGGCCACGCCGCCCATGCCCAATAGGGCATAGAGCAGGCGCTGTCCACGTACCAGGCGATGCAGCGCCAAGAGCACGCCGACAGCTACCGCCCCTATCCCCGCGATAAAAAGCCCGAACAGCGCGTTCAGTATGGCAAAGAGCAGCGGCGGCGCCAACGAGTCGATCAGGCGTCCGCCGCCCACCACAGAGCGGAACTCGGATAGCAGTTCTTGTAGCTTTTCCATAGATTGTTCAGCCTCGATCGGCGCGATGGCCCAGCAACGCACGACGAGGATCACCGTCGGCGGTGAATAGCGCCAGCGCTGTATAAACGGCGCCCGCCCAAAAGCCCAAGATCATCATCAGCACGATCCAGACCGCCGCCACCCACGGTGAGCGCTCGCGGTAGGCGATCCAGCAGGAAAAGAGCGCGAAACCCACATACAGGTCCACGAGAGAGACGATGCCCCAGGGCATGGCGAGGAGCTGTGCGCCCTCAGCGCCAAGATCGCCTACGACAAATCCATGGACAAGGACGGCGGTCATGGCAAGGATACCGACGATGGCGACGATCTTGGCGACGGTCATGGGTCCTCCTGTGCGGAATCGGTTATACGGTGTGGGCCGTACGTGAAATGATCTCGTCCTGGGTGGCACGGCCGAGCTGGGTGAAATAGGCGCTAAAGCCGGCCACGCGGACGATCAAATCGCCATAGGCCTCGGGCGCCTCCTGGGCGGCGCGCAGCGTGGCGACGTCAACGACATTGATCTGTAACTCCTGGCCGCCCATAGTCATGAACGCCGAGGACAGCGCCGCCATCCTGGCCACACCGCCCTCCTCGCAAACGCTCTTGGGGTCGAACTTGATGTTAAAGGTGTTGCCCGCCGGCCAGTCGCGGGCGTTGTTCAGCGCAGCCACCGAGCGCAGCAGCGCCGTGGGCCCCTGGCGATCGGCGCCCTGACAGGCGCCCACGCCATCCACCAGCGGCTCGCCGGCGCGGCGGCCATCGGGGGTGGCGCCGGTCCACACGCCGGCGTGGACATGCCCCTCCACCGGCCACACCCCACAGGTGTAGCGACCGTTGCGCGAATCGACGTGCTGCCAGCAGAACTCGGCGTGGACGGCGTTGACCCGGTTGGCCAACGCATCTACCTCGGCGATGTCGTTGCCAAAGCGAGGCGCGCCACGGGCCAACATCTGGCGCACCGCTTCATGGTCGACAAAGTCGTCGGCCAGCGCCTGCCGCAGAGCGGCCCAGGAGAGGCGTCCCTCGTCGCAGACCCAACGCTGGATGGCCATCAAGCCATCGTAGACATTGGTGGGGCCATAGATGGCGATACCGGGCAGGTTGTAGCGCGTGCCGCCCCACACCAGGTCGCGCCGCGAGGCCAGGCAGTCGTCGAGAAGCGACGACATGAGCGGGCAGTGCCCCCAACGCTTTTGCCCCTCGCCGGCGAGGATAGTAGCGAGGATGTTCAATCCACCCAGATAGATGACTTGCGCCACATAGGCGTCCCAAAGATCGTCGAACCCATCAAACGTCTCGGGCGCCGGGGTTTCAACGCCCACCTGCTCGCCAGTAAGCAGCGAGCGGCCCTCGTTCAGCGCCAGCTCTAGCGCCTTGGCTACGTTGATGTGACCGCCGGCGGTGACGCCCTGCATCTTGCCCGGCACACAGGCCTCGACGCAGCCGACGATGCCATAGCCCACGGCGTCTTCAGACGGTACGCCATGGTCGGTCAGGGCATCGACGATGACGGCATCGTTGAACAGTGCCGGCAGTCCCATCCCGGCGGCGATGGTCTCGTGGACGTGAGTCCAAAAGGCGGGATCGATGCCGGGGTGCCAACGCACCGAGAGCGCAGGCTGGTTCATGCGCAGCGCCAGCGTGGCATCGAGGCACAGATGGGAGAGGGCGTTGGACTGGTCGCGGCCCTCCAGGTCAGCCCCTCCCAGCGTCAGGTTCTGGAAGGTCGTCGCCTTGATGCGCGTGCCCACGTTCTCCATGAACTTGATCCACAGATTGAGCAGCAGCTCCCAGGCCGCCTCCTCGCTCAGAGCGTCGAAAGCCAGCGTGTCGCGGTAAAAGGGCCACATGTACTGGTCGAATCGCCCGGCAGAGATCGACCAGCCATATTGCTCGATGTGCATGGCCAGGTGCACGAACCAGAAGGATTGCAGCGCCTCCCAAAAGTCGCGGGCCGGCTTGGCAGGGACGCGCCGACAGTTGGCGGCGATGCGGCGCAGCTCCTCGGCGCGTTGGGGATCGGGCTCCCTGGCGGCCAGCTCGTCGGCCAGTTCGGCGTAACGCTCGGCCCAGCGGATGATACCCTGGGCGGCGAGGATGACGCCACGCAAAAAGGCCTGCCCCTCAGTGTCCTCAGCCGGGCATGTCGCCAGATGCGCCTGGGCCTCGGCGATGATCCCGCGAAAGCCAATAGTCAACGCCTTTTCATAGTCCACGATGACGTGGCCGAATCCGCTGGCGGTGCCGGTGCAATAGCCGGCGGCCATCTCCTTCTCGGCCAAGCGTAGGCGCTGAGGATGGGCGCCCTTGACCTGGTCGCCGAGCGTCTTGCCGCGCCAATATCCCCAGATCTCCGGCGGCGTCTCCTCCTCGGTGAGGCCGTTAAGGTGAAACTCGGGGTAGATGGCGCGGGCGCCCAGCCGCGACGCCCGTTGGCCGACGATGAGCTCTCCTGGGCGAATCAGGATCGGCATTTCGTCGAACACGGCGGCCAACGCCTTGGCCCGCCGCAGCGCCGGATGTTCTCCCTCGGTCTCACGATAGACGCGGGTGACGATGTGTCCACGGGCGAAACAGACGCTATCGGGCGTGGAGAAGAGCTCGGCTTTGAGCCGGGCGATGCGTTCGGGAACGGGCAGAGGGCTGGGCATAACGGCCTCCGGTAGCAAGTGAATCCGTTCGAGATACGCCAGCCATGATAGGTGCGCCGCAAGATGGCGTCAAACGGTGCATCGCCAGGCAATCTTCTGGGGTGGGAAGAGGCGGGTGAGGACACCCGCGCCCCAGGTCGTTGCATGTTTGGAAAAAGAGAGAGCGTGGCTGCGGGGGCCGGGCTGGCGCTTATAGGTGTTTGACAAGATGCCAGGCCGTTGATTAACATGGTCGCAGGCATTACCAAGACGCAACCGAGCCCCCATAAGAAAGGAGCAGCTCATGGATACTCGCATTCCCTGGAAGCCCTTGCAGGATTTTACCCAGGCCGTGTTTGAGAAGGCGGGCATGCCCGCGGAGGACGCCGCCATCGAGGCCGAGGTGCTGGTGTGGGCCAACTTGCGCGGCGTCGACTCGCACGGCGTGCTGCGCATCCCCTCCTACCTGGCCAGCGTCGAATCTGGCGGGATGAACCCCACGCCCGACTATCGGGTGATCGAAGAGACGCCGGCGGTGCTATACATCGAGGGCGATCACGCCTTTGGCCCGGTGGTGACGGTGTGGGCGATGAACAAGACGATGGCCAAGGCTCAAGAAGTCGGGGTGTGCTGGACGCTGCTCCGCAACACGACCCATCAGGGCGCCATGGCCTACTATGCGCTGATGGCCGCCGAGCAGGACATGGCCGGCCTCGCCATCGTCTGCAGCCCGCCCAACATGGCTCCCTTTGGCGCCAGGGCGCCGGGGCTGCACAACAGCCCCATCGCCATCGCCGTTCCTGCAGCCAACCACAAGCCCCTATGCCTGGACATGGCCACCAGCGTGGCGGCGGGGGGCAAGGTCTCGCTGTGCGCCGACAA
>SKLG01000113.1 GCA_007123335.1 Anaerolineae bacterium
GCGCCATTGCCCCACAGTTTGGCACGTGGGGTTTCTGGCGCAAGCCATGTCGCCCTTCCGCCGAAAAGGTCGCCTATGCCATCGCCAATCGTATGGCGCCCGAGGACCAACAGCAGTTGCACCAAGACATGGTCTTCGACTCGGGCCGCGCCTTGGCCGAGATGGCCCTCTGGCCGCTGGATCGCTCTCGCGCCACCGAGGTCGATCCGTCGCGTATTACCTGCCCGCTGTTGATCGTCGCGGGGCGCGACGACCGTATCACGCCAGCTTCCATGATCTACAAGATCGCTCGCTTCTATGGCGACGTGGCCGAGTTCCGCGAGCTGCCTGGCTATGCGCACTATCTCCTGGGCGAGCCCGGCTGGGAGCGTGTGGTCGAGGAGGTTGTCCATTGGCTGGATACGAGAATATCTGAAACGATAAGGAGTCGTACATGAAGAAGGTGAGCATGGGTGCGTCTGACCTGACGGTGTCTCGCATCGCTTGGGGCTGTATGCGCCTGAGCCAGGACAGGCAGCAGGCCCTGCGTTCGATCCACGCCGCACTGGACGCCGGCATCACCCTCGTGGACCATGCCGACGTCTATCAGCGCGGGCAGGCCGAGGCGACCTTTTCCGCCGTTTGGACCGAGGCTCCCCATCTGCGGCAGCAGATCGTGCTACAGAGCAAGTGCGGCATCCGCTCGGCCGGCGATCCCGGCCCCGACACGCCGGCGCGCTACGATCACAGCTATCGGCACATCCTTGACGCAGTAGAGGGCAGTCTGCGCCGCCTCAAGACCGAATATCTGGATATCCTGCTGCTGCATCGTCCCGACGCTCTGGTCGAGCCGGAGGAGGTGGCCCGCGCCTTTGCCGAGCTGCACGCCGCGGGCAAGGTGCGCTGGTTCGGCGTGAGCAACCACACGCCGGGGCAGATTCGCTTGCTGCGCCGTTGGGTGGAGCAGCCCTTGATCGCCAACCAGTTGCAGCTCAGCCTCTTGCACACGAACATGATCGATGAGGGCATCTGGATGAACCGCAACGATTTGCCCGCTCCCTCTCGTGGCGAGGGCACCCTCGATTTCTGCCGGCTCCACGACATCACCGTGCAAGCCTGGTCGCCCCTGGCCGGGGGGCAACTGGGTGGTCGCCCGTCATCGATGCCCAACGCCCTGTTGCAGGGCGCCGCAACTCTGGTGGCCGAGATGGCCGCAGACAAGGGCGTGAGCCCAGAGGCTATCCTTATCGCCTGGGTGTTGCGACATCCGGCGGGTACCGTGCCCATCATTGGCACCATGAATCCCCAGCGCATTGCCGCAACCTGCCGCGCCGATGAGGTGGAGCTGACCCGCGAGGAGTGGTACCGCCTGTATGAGGCCGGGCGCGGCGTGCGGGTGCCATAGCGCGCGGACGATGAGCGAAGGTAAGAGCACGAGACGAATCGTCGTCTCGATAAGGTATAGGATGAAACACTGTCAACTGGGCAGGGGTTCTTTTATCAGAGTTGGCGCCGGGCACCGGTGGCCAATGGAGCGGATGGATCGACGCCTGGCGCGAGAGATTCCTGCCGCCGCTCCGGATCACGGCGTAGGCTATATCGATACCGTCGACAATCTATCCCCCTGATGTGATAGCCAGAGATTTCCTGGGCTAGCTGTTTGAACGCCGGACGCCCATCGGAGAGTACTTTTACCAAGAGAAAGAGGAACAGATGCTGCTCAAACACTATTTCACTGGCAAAGTGGCGCATAGCTCGTACCTCCTGGCCGGCAAGGACACCTGTGCGGTTGTTGATCCCCGGCGGGACGTGGAGCTGTACGTCGCCGAGGCCCGCGCGTTGGGCCTGGAGATCACCCACATCCTCGAAACCCATCTCCACGCCGACTTTGTCTCCGGGCATATGGACCTGGCGCGGATGACCGGCGCCACCATCTATGCCCCTGCCAGCGCCGATTGCGCCTTTGAGCATGTGGGGCTTGTCGAGGGCGACACCATCGAGCTGGAGCACATGCGCCTGGACGTCCTAGAGACGCCGGGGCATACGCCGGAACACATCAGTTACGTGGTGACGGATACATCCCGCGGCGATGGGCCGGTGGGCGTGTTCGTCGGCGATACCCTCTTTGTCGGCGATGTGGGTCGCCCTGACCTCTTTCCGGGCCGGGCGCAGGAGCTGGCGGAGACGCTCTATCATAGCCTGCACGACAAGCTGATGGACCTGCCCGACTTTTGCGAAGTCTATCCTGCCCACGGCGCGGGTTCGTTGTGTGGACGATCCATGGGCGCCAAGTGGCAAACCACCATCGGCTATGAGCGCGCCTACAATGCGGCGTTGCAGATCGCTGACAAGGCGGCTTTTGTACGCTCGCTCACTTCAGACATGCCTCCGGCGCCGGACCACTTCAGCCGTTGCAGCGATATCAATCGCAGCGGGCCGACGCTGGTCTCCGCGCTGCCTGCTATTGAGGAACTGGACCCGGGCCGCTTCCGCCGTTGGGTGCAGGGGGAAGACGTGACCGTCCTTGATGTGCGCGGCTATGATGCGTTCAATGCCCAGCATGTGGCAAACGCTTGGAATATCGGCCTGAATGGCAATTTTCCCACCTTTGCCGGCTGGCTATTGCCTCCGGACAAGGACGTCCTGCTGGTAGCCGACAGCTATGACCAGGCGCTAGACGCCGCGCTGTGGGCCCGTCGCGTCGGCGTGGATCGTATCGTGGGCTACCTGGACGGCAGCCTGATCGCCTGGGCCTCGGCCGGCCTGCCCACAGAGTGTATCACGCTGATCTCGGTTCAGGATCTGCACCATTGGGTCAACGGGGCTTCGAGCCTGGTGCTGGTGGATGCGCGGGCCGCTAACGAGTTTGCCGAGAACCACATCCGTGGCGCCATCAACATCCCGGCACCCGAGCTGCGCACCAGGCATCGCGAGCTGGACCCGAGCAAGCCCACGGTGCTCATCTGCAGCACCGGGAATCGCTCCAGCATGGCGGCGAGCATTCTGAAGCAACACGGCTTTGCCGATGTATACAATGTGGCCGGTGGCATGACCGGCTATAGCGCCGCCGGGCATATCGCACGCTGCAGCGTGTGCGAGAATCCCCACGGCCCCAAGACGTCCGTTATCTTTGGCCCGAACGAGAGGGCTCGCTAACGTGGAATAAGGAGGTTCTGCCCATGAACTGGCTGTTCGCCACACGCTGGTCGCCCTATGCGGCCGGCATCGGCATTGGTGTGCTGAGCTGGCTCACCTTTTTGATCTCTCACAAGGCCCTGGGCTGTTCGACCGCCTTTAGCCGCACCAGCGGCATGATTGAAAAGTGGTTGCGCGGCGACAAGGTTGCGGAAAAGGCCTATTATCAGCGAGTGCCTCTGCGCATCGATTGGCAGTGGATGCTGGTGACGGGTATCCTGATCGGTGCCTTTATATCGGCCCTGATCTCCGGCGATTTTCGGGGGCAATGGGTGCCCGATCTTTGGATGGCGGCTTTTGGCGCCGCCGCGCTCCCGCGCTTAATAGTGGCACTTGTCGGGGGTGCCTTGATCGGTTTTGGAGCGCGCTGGGCCGGTGGCTGCACCAGTGGCCATGGCATCAGCGGCACGTTACAGCTTGCCGTGTCTAGCTGGATCTCGGCCATCTGCTTCTTCATCGGCGGTATTGCGGCCGCGTACCTGCTCTTTGCGTTGGCGAGGTGAAACGATGAAGTCATCAAAAAAGACATCGAAGGCAAAAGCCCCAGGAGCGCGACATCCCTTGGTTTGGGGGTTTATCTTTGGCATTGTGTTCGGCTTTTTGTTGCACAAGGGCGGCGTGACCAACTATGACGTGATCCTCGGCCAGCTTCTGTTGGAGGATTTCACCGTTGTAAAGGTCATGCTCTCGGCGGTGGTCACCGGCATGATCGGCGTCTATGCGATGAAGCATCTGGGCTGGGTGACGCTCAGTCCCAAATCGGGCTCCTGGGGTGCCAATGTGATCGGCGGACTCATCTTTGGTGTTGGGTTCGCGTTGCTCGGCTACTGCCCCGGCACCATTGTTGGAGCCATCGGCAATGGCTATTTCGACGCATTGGTGGGCGGCGTGCCGGGCATCCTCATCGGCGCTGGGCTCTTTGCCCATGTCTATCCACGGCTACGGCGTGGAATCCTGCAAAAGGGCGACTATGGCGACGTGACCCTTCCGCAACTCCTAAAAATGCGCGAATGGGTCGTCGTCCCTGTGGTGAGCGTCCTTCTGGTGCTCATCCTGGTTTGGATCGAGACCCTGTGGCCGATGTAAACAGCGCCGGTGGCAGATAAACGCGGACACACGTCCGGGCGATGACGTTGACGCTCCTCAAGGCCATCGGTATAATCGGCCTATCCCTTTGGGGATAGATAGCATGTATACAATTTATGAGGAGGAAGCATGAGCCACGGACACTGGGGCAAGATGTTGCGCGTGAATCTGACAGAGGGCAGCATCAAGGTTGAAGAGTTGTCCGATGAATGGTTACGCATGTATGTCGGGGGATGGGGTTTTATCGGCTACTATTTGCTCAAAGAAGTCCCCGCAGGCATCGACCCCCTGAGCCCGGAGAATCTGTTGATTTACGCCACCGGCCCGGTTACCGCCCAACCGTTGGCCGGCGGCGGCCGCCACATGATCGGCGGCAAGAGCCCCCTCACCGGCGGCTTTGCCGGCTCGGAAGCGGGCGGCTTTTTCGGCGCCGAGCTCAAGCGCGCCGGCTGGGACATGATCATCTTTGAAGGTGCGGCGCCGTCGCCCGTTTACCTCTATATCAACGAAGACCATGTCGAGCTTTTGCCGGCTGAGGATCTTTGGGGTCTAGAGACCGCGGACGCGGAGCAAAAGATCCGCGAGGCCCACGGCGACCGATTCGTCCGCGTTTCGCAGATCGGCGCCGCCGGTGAGAACCAGGCGCGCATTGCCAACGTCATCCACGACTCGAACCGCGCCGCCGGGCGCACCGGCATGGGCGCCTTGATGGGCTCCAAGAAGCTGCGCGCCGTGGCCGTGCGCGGCACACAGCGACCGCCGACGGCAGACGAGCAGAAAATCTCTGAACTGGGCCGCTGGTTCCGCGACAACTACAAGGAGACCGGCTCGGGTGTGTTCTCCACTCTGGGCACCAACCGCATGGTTCGCGTGAATAACGAGGCGGGTGGGTTGCCTACGCGCAATTTCCAGGAAGGCGTCTTTGAGGGCTATGACAAGATCGACGCCGAGACTCTTTTGGATACCATCACCATCAAGCGCGATACCTGCTTTGGCTGTCCGGTGCGCTGCAAGTGGGTGGTGCAGGTGGAGGATGAGGAGTATCCCGTCGATCCCAAGTATGGCGGGCCCGAGTACGAGACGACGGCCTCTATGGGCTGCCTCCTGGGTATTGATGACCTGCGGGTGATCGCCTACGCCAATCAGCTCTGCAACGCCTATGGCCTGGACACTATCGGTGCCGGCATGACCATCGCCTGGGCGATGGAGTGCTTTGAGAAGGGGCTCATCAGTAGCGACGACACCGGCGGATTGGAGCTCACCTTTGGCAACGGCGACGCCCTCATCGCCATGATCAAGCAGATTGCCCATCGCGAAGGATTTGGCGATCTCCTCGCCGAGGGCAGCAAGCGCGCGGCGTTGGCTATCGGCAATGATGCCATCGACTATACCGTTCAGATCAAGGGGCAGGACCTGGCCATGCACGACCCCCGGGTCAAGTACGGTCACGGGCTGGGCATCGCCGTCTCGCCCACCGGTGCTGACCACATGCATTCGGCCCACGACAGCGCCTATCAGACCGAGGGCGGTATCGCCGATCTCAGGTCTGTTGGCGTGGTCAAGCCGCTGCCCTGGGATGACCTCAGCGCCGACAAGGCTGCCATGATGCGCCAGGTGATGATGCGGCGCGTTATCTACAACCTGACCGGTGTCTGCATGTTCCACGCCTGGACCCCGCAACAGGAGACGGATATGGTCGCCGCTGCCACCGGCTGGGATACCTCGGTGATGGAGCTATGGCTGGCCGCCGAGCGCGCCTATGACATGGCCCGCGCCTTTAACGCCCGCGAGGGCTTTGGCGCTGATGACGACCTGCTGCCCAAACGGCTTTTTGAGCCGCTGTCCGAGGGCGCTGTGGCCGGCAAGGTCTATACCCGTGAGCAGTTCATCGCCGCCCGTGATGCCTTTTACGGGATGATGGGCTGGGACGAGAACGGCGCGCCCACCCGCGCCAAGTTGGAGAACCTGGGCCTGGGTTGGGTGGCTGACCTGCTCGAATCTGACGACTAGATGACACTGTCCCTCCCTCAGAGCATGCGCTTGCTATGGGGGAGGGATGTTGTTGTTTGACCTGCTGCGCATCCGCCATTGCATGATGAGCGATCTGGGAGGAACATGGCCAAGATCACGGACATTCGCTGCATCCGCACCCGCGCCAATGGCACCTGGGTCATCGTCAAGGTGCTCACCGACCAGCCGGGCCTCTATGGCATCGGCTCGGCCAGCGACTATTACCACGCCGAGACGGTCATCACCGCTATCGAGGCGCTCACCCCGCGGCTCATCGGTCGTGACGCCAGCCACATTGAGGACATCTGGCAGTCGACCTTCACCAGCGGCTACTGGCGCAACGGCTCGATCCTCAGCACCGCGCTGGGGGGCATCGACATGGCGTTGTGGGACATCAAGGGCAAGGAGGCCGGCATGCCGGTCTACCAGCTCCTCGGCGGCCCGTGTCGCGCGGCGGTGCCCTGCTACGCCCACGCCGCCGGTCGGGACCTCGCCGAGCTCAAGGAGGACATCAAGCGCTATATCGATGACGGCTGGGACGTGATCCGCTGTCAGCTCGGCGCGTACGGCGGCGGCGGGTTCATCGACGCCGACCGCGCCAACCGGCCCAAGAACGCCTGGCCGGCCCGCGTGGTGTTCGACGACGAGGCCTACTTGGAGAACATTCCCAAGATGTTCGAGGCGCTGCGGACCGAGTTCGGCTTTGGGCCGAAATTCACCCACGATGTCCACGAACACCTGCGCCCGCACAACGCCGTGACCCTGGCCAAGCTTCTGGAGCCCTATCGCCTCTTTTTCGTCGAGGATATCCTCTCGCCAGAGGATGTCTCCTGGTATCGGCTCATCAAGCAGCAGTGCACCACGCCCCAGGCCATGGGCGAGCTGTTCGTCAACCCCCACGAGTGGTCGCCGCTGATCAGCGAGCGGCTCATCGACTATATACGCGTGCGCGTCTCCAAGGCGGGCGGCATCACCCGCGCGAAAAAGATCGCCACGCTGTGCGAGTGGTACGGCGTGCACACCGCCTTCCAGGAGGGCGGCGACAACGACCCGGTGAACCAGATGGCCGCCGTGCACATCGACATGAGCATCTGGAATTTCGGCATTCAAGAGGAGAATCATTTTCGCCCGGAGGAATACGATGTCTTCCCTGGGCATGCGGTGCAAGAGTCGGGATATCTCTACC
>SKLG01000244.1 GCA_007123335.1 Anaerolineae bacterium
CTACATCCTGACCCTGGGCCAGATTCCGGTCTCTTGAAGCAGGCGGATCAACGCCTCGACGTGTTCCTCGTCCACCAGGCGCACCGTCGGCTTGATGGCCTCGCCCACCAGCTCGGCCAGGCCGGGGTGAGCCATGATCTGCTCCATAGTGCGCTGATCGACGGTCTGCAGGATGGCGGCGCGCCGGATCGTCGCCTGGCCAAAGCGCCCGGCCCAGGCGCGCAGTGTCCCAACGACCGCCACGGGCAGGCGCTCGCCGCTGATGCGCCGCAGAAAAGCGATCATCTGCTCGGCCTTGACCCCCGCGTTTTGGCTCCGCCACACCGAATCGGCGGTGATGCGGTAATGGGCGCGCCCCCCTTCTTGCCCCTGCCATTCCGCAAAGCGCTCCAGTTGGTAGCGCTCGTACAGGCTGTCGGCCAGATCGATGGACACCGTCAGATCCTCGGCCACGTCGGCGAGCGGCGCCGCCTCTTCCACAGGGTCTGCATCGTGATCTCCCTCGTGGGAGCGCCCACGGTGCGCAAGCAGTCGCTCCCCCTCCGGCGTGATGAGGAACGCCTCCGCATCCCCATCCACGGTGGAGGCGCCTGTGGCCAGGACCCCCAACCAACGCAATGTCTCCAGCATCGACCGGATCAGCCGCCCCTCCACCGCCATCCAACCCTCAGCGCCGCTCAACAGCTCGCCGCTATCGGCGTCGCGCACCTCCCAGCCCTGGCCGCCGTCGGAGCGCAATAAATCGGGACGCTTGATCTGTATCAGATGGATCATCGAATCCACCGCGAGCCACTGACCCACCGGCAGCTCGGCCCACAGCGCCAACAGCCTTTTGCGTACCATCGCCGCATGGTATGCGCCGCCGGTGGACAGCACATTCAACCCCGGCAACAGACGCAGCTCGTCCCACGAGACGCTTTCGCGCCAGGTCGTCCATAGCTGCATCCGGCGCCGCTCATCGCCGAGCCGCAGCCAATCTCTGGCCTGCAAACTGGGGTGCAGATACCCTCCCCGCGACTGCACAAGCCCCAGATGGCGCAGCAGCGTCCAGATGAATCCGAGCCGCAGCGCAGCCACCTCCCCCAGGAAACGGCGCTCCCAGTGCTGCCGCGCCAACGCCTCGGGGCAGATGCCGCAGGTGGGCTCCTCATCGGGCGCCGCGACCCGCTCCTGTCGCACCCGAGACAGCACGGCAAACATATCCTCGATCAGGGCGTTCCCATCGTCGCGCACCACCGCCGGGCGAGGTGCCAACGCCACCGAGGGCACGTCGGCGCCGAGGTTGGGCAGGGCGTCATAGAGCTGCTGGGGCACGAAATAGATCTCGCCATAGTGCGCCCCCACCTGGCCATAGGCGCGATGCAACAACCCGCGATAGTACAGCTCCTCGACGACGTTCTCAGGATGGAGCCAGGGGCGCTCACGGGCCATCCCCGCCGGCCCCAGCCGGCGGATGCCCCCCTGCACCGATGTCACCCGTGGCCCGGCGACGGCGCCTCCAGCGGCCTGCACCTCGGCGAGCAGAAAGCGAGCATCGGCGCTGAGGCCGTCCAGCACGCGCTGAATCGCCTCAGGCGCCAACATCCCCTCACCCAGCCGCACCAACGCCTCGCGCGACTCGCCCACCGGCGAGGGCAAGCGCCACACGTCGGCGAAAGCTTGAAGCATCTCGGCAGGATAATCGTCCAGACAGCGATAAAGGTCCTTCATGGCCAGAGTATAAGGCCGGGTGGGCGCCCCGGCAAATAAACGGACAAGCGAATGTGACCTTTTTGCCTCATGGGCGTATAATAAGATAGAGACGAGTTGTAGGAGAATGGAATGATGGCTGAATCGAAACGAGAAAGGTGGATCGGGACACCGCGGGATATCCTGAACGATGTACGTACGGCCTGGCGCTTGTTTCACGATCGACGCGTCCCGGCCGTGGCCAAGACGATACCGCTATTGTCGCTGCTCTATGTGATCATGCCCTTTGATCTCATCCCCGATTGGATATTGGGCCTGGGGCAGCTCGACGATCTGGTTGTGGTGGTCTTGGGGCTCAGGCTCTTTGTCGCTGTGGCGTCGCCCATATTGAGCGCTCGCGATGACGCTTCCGACTCGGAGAATGCCGATGACCCTGAACCCCAGGAATCGTTCATCGACGGCACCTACCGTGTGGTCGATGACACATCGCGCACAACCCGCCGGATGCGGTAAATGGCCGCGCTCTCGCCTTTTTATGCGTTTATCTATGGTAAATTCGTCGCTCGGGCGCATCACTTGGCAAAGCGGTCTATTGGGTGTACAATATCCTGGTGCTCTATGGGGCTGGCACAGCCTGCTCTTTTGGTGCGCTTCGTAGAGGGAGACCAGTGATTCGACCCTTTGGCCTGCGAGACGTCACAGCACTCAGACAGCTCGAGCCCCGGGGGGTAGCCTTTGATCTGCGCCGTCTTGTGCTATCATCCATGTCGCTCACCCGATCAGCGCTCATCGGCTATTTGACCGGACAGCACTTTGGCGCCATCACCTGTTTGCATGCCGATGACGAGGGGAGCGTCCAGGGTGCGGTTCAAGTGTGGCCCCATCGCGATCGCAAGGCGTGGGACCTGGCCTTCTTGGCGCCGTCGCTGGATGAGAGCCAGAATGCCGCTGCTATATGGCAAGGGCTTCTCACCTACTTGAGTCGGTTAGGGATCGAGCACAATGTACTACGCATTTATGCCCGCACGTCAGAGGATGCCGAGGTCGAGGATCTGCTCAGACATGCCGGGTTTAGCATGGTAACGCGTCAGGAGATCTTTGTGCTCTCGCGCCAACCATCGCCGGCCCCGCTTCCGCGCGGGCTGCGTCCCGTGGAAGAAGCTGACCAGTGGGCGCTCAAGCATTTTCATCAGCAGGTCATGCCTCCGCTGGTGCAAATAGCCGAGGATCCCTGTCATGATATCGCCTGCATCGCCGCCGATCCTTTTTCAAGGCTTGCCGTCGAGGAGTATATCTGGTCGAAAAAGAGCGAGATCATCGCCTGGCTCAGAGTGTCCTCCAGCTCCAAGGCGCATTGGCTGGATGTCGTCGTGCGTCCAGAATATCGTGCCGAGTTATTGCCCCACATCAGATATATGTTGACGCTGGTGGATATCTCGAAACAGCGTCCCTTGTTTTGTTCGATTCCCGATTATTGCGTTGGATTAGGCTGGTTGCTGCGAACGTTGGGTTTTAGCACCTTCACCAGACAAGCGTTGTTAGTCTGTCATACGGTCGTTCGGGTTCAGGTTCGTCATCAGATCGTTCTGCCCTCCTTTGAGCGCAGCATCGACGTGGGGGCCATCACCGACTGACCTGTCCGTTGTATAGCCTAGCAGCGTATGAACCCTTGAGGAATTAAAGAATATGTCATTGGAAATTACAGACGATATTGATGCGTTAATTAATGTACTGCCCCCAGATATTGCCGACAGCTTGCGCGATGCCAATGGTTTTGATACCTTGCTAGAAGTCGTTCTCGATCTGGGCAGGGTCTCGACGGCGCGCTACTCGGAAAATGAAGTGACGCTCACCGATCGCGATATCGGCCGTAAAGAGCTCGATTATGTGGTGTCGCGCATCGGCATGTTCGGCGATGACAACCGCGCCGGTCTCGAGCGCACGTTGCACCGTATCTCGGCCATGCGCAACCGCGTGGGCGAGATCGTCGGCCTGACCTGTCGCGTGGGCCGGGCTGTCTATGGCACCATCGATATCATCCGCGATATTATCGAATCGGGCCGAAGCATCCTCCTGTTGGGGCGCCCCGGCGTCGGCAAGACGACGATGCTGCGCGAGGTGGCCCGCGTCCTGGCGGAGAACAAGCGCGTGGTCATCGTGGACACGTCGAACGAGATCGCCGGGGATGGCGACATCCCCCATCCGGCCATTGGCCGCGCCCGAAGGATGCAGGTGCCCACGCCGACCATGCAGCACCATGTCATGATCGAGGCGGTGGAGAACCACATGCCCGAGGTAATCGTCATCGACGAGATCGGTAACGAGCTCGAGGCGGCGGCGGCGCGCACCATCGCCGAGCGAGGGGTGCAGCTCGTGGGCACCGCCCACGGCAATACCCTCGAGAACCTGATGATGAACCCCACCCTGGCGGATCTCATCGGCGGCATCCAGACGGTGACCTTGAGCGACGAAGAGGCCCGTCGGCGCGGTACGCAGAAATCGGTGCTCGAGCGCAAGGCGCCGCCCACGTTTGACGTCGTGGTCGAGATCCAGGATTGGGATCGCGTTGCGGTCCAGGATGATGTGGCCCAGGCGGTAGATAGTCTGTTACGCGGGCGCAGTATGCCCGCCCAGATCCGCGTGCGTCGCCCCGATGGCGAGATCGAAGAGATGAAGGAGGCGTTGCCACGGCCCGAGGCGGCGTCCCTGGAGGAGCAGCCACCCGCAACAAGGGTGGCCCGAGCCAGGCCCAGCGCCGTCCGCGATTTCAAGCCGCTGCGCATCTACCCGTATGGCCTGAACCAGAGCCGGTTGCGGCAAGCCAGCCGCAGCCTCGGCCTGCCGGTGCTCATCGTCAACGAGTTGCACGATGCCGACGCACTCTTTACACTACGTACCTATTACCGCAAGCGTCCGCAGCCCATCGCCGAGGCGGAGCGCCGGGGCATCCCTGTGTATGTGTTGCGCAACAACACCGCCGTGCAGATGGAGGCATATCTGGCCCAGATCTTTGGCCTGAAGCGCGACGAGGATGTCGTCCGCGACGCGCTGGACGAGGCCAGACGGGCCATGGATATGGTGCGCACGGGTGAGCGTAGCTCGGTGCAATTGTCTCCGCAGGAGGCCCATGTGCGGCGCATGCAGCACGAGATGGCCCGCGACGCCGACATGCTCTCGCGCAGCTCGGGCAAAGAGCCCTCGCGGAGGGTCACCATCTATAGCGATCGCTAAGGGAGCCGACCGTGGGGCCGTTTATCACCTTTGAGGGGCCGGAGGGCAGCGGCAAGACAACCCAGATTCGCCTGCTTGAGCAGCGGCTCAAGGCTGACAGCGTATCGGTGCTGTGCACCCGAGAGCCGGGAGGCTCGCCCATCGGGGAGCAGATTCGCCACGTGCTCCACGACCTGGGCAATCAAGCCATGGACCCGCGGACGGAGGCGCTGCTCTACTCTGCCGCTCGGGCCCAGCATGTCGCCCAGGTGATCCTGCCGGCGTTGCGCGCCGACCAGGTGGTCATCTCGGATCGCTATGCCGAATCGACCCTGGCCTATCAGGGCTATGGCCACGGCCTCGATCTGGACACCTTGCAGCAGATCACGGCGTTCGCCACCGATGGGGTGCAGGCTGACCTGGTGATCTATATGGATCTCGACGTTGCCCTGGGATTGCAGCGCAAGCGTCAAGATCTTCAAGCCGGTCGAGGCGAGTGGAATCGCATGGATGACCAGGCGGTAGCGTTTCATCAGCGGGTGCGCCAGGGGTATCTGGACATGGCCGCCGCAGAGCCCGCTCGCTGGCTGGTGATCGATGCGGCCGAATCTGTCGAGAATATTCATGATCGCGTCTATCAGCGCATTCGCGCCTTGCTCCAAGCGTCAGGGGAGTCGCATCGGGCCCGACGCCGCGCATCGCAACCTAGCACAACACAGGGGGAACAAGAACATGGGGATCAAGTTACTTGTCAGTATTGTCCATAGCGATGATGCCGACCAGTTGATGACCGCGCTGCGCGACGAAGGCTTTTCGTCGACCAAGATCAGCACCACCGGCGGATTCCTGCGCGAGGGCAACGCCACCATCCTCGTGGGTACCGACGAGACCAACGTGCCCAACGTGCTCGAGATCATCAAGCGCAACTGCCACACCCGCACCCAGTACGTGAACCCGCTACCGCCGGTCATGGAGCCGGGCGAGCTCTACATGCCCAATCCGGTAGAGGTACAGGTCGGCGGCGCGGTGATCTTTGTGGTAGATGTGGAACGCCTCGTCAGATACTAACGACAGGGGCACGGGTCTCTGACCCGCCCACCATCAGCCGCGCGTCCCGCCCGCCAGCGCGCCGATCTTTGATCGATATAGAACCGCTCATCAGATCCTAGCGACAGGGGCGCGGGTCTCTGACCCGCCCACCATCAGCCGCGCGCCCCACTCGCCAGCGCGCCGATCTTTATGATCAACATAGAACCGCTCATCAGATCCTAACAACAGGGGCGCGGGTCTCCGACCCGCCCACCATCAGCGCGGCCTGTTCGTGTATAGGGAAATGTATGCAAAAATCAGAGTGCCAGGTATCCGCCGAGGCCATCGCGGCCTTTTCGCCCGTGCAGGACTATATTGATCCTGCACCGCTGCTGGTCGTCATCTCGGGGCCCTCGGGCGTCGGCAAAGACAGCGTCATCGATGGCCTGCGCCAGTCAGACCACGCATTCGAGTTTGTGGTCACCGCCACCGATCGCCCGCCGCGCCCCGGCGAGGTCGACGGCGTCGATTACCACTTTGTGAGCACCGCCGAGTTTGAGCGCATGATCGCCGAGGGTGAGCTGCTCGAGTATGCGCAGGTCTATGATCAGCACAAGGGCGTGCCCAAGCGTCAGGCGCTGGTCGCTCTGGAGAGCGGGGTAGACGTGCTCATGCGGCTCGACGTGCAGGGCGCGGCCACCATCCGCGAGCGCGTCCCCGGCGCCATCACCATCTTTTTGACCGCCTCCTCCGCCGAGGAGCTCCTCTCGCGGCTCTGCCGCCGAGCCACCGATTCCGCCGAGCAGATTCAGCAACGCTTCGATACCGCTGTGGCAGAGATGGCCCGCATGTCCGAGTTCAAGTATGTGGTGGTCAACCATGAGGGGCGCCTGGATGAGACGGTGCGCACCGTCGAGGCCATCTTGAGCGCCGAGAAATGCCGCACCGATCGCGAACCGATGGTGCTCTGAGAGCGGATGAATAGCGAGTGGGGGCGCTGGCGCGCCAAGGGCGGGCGGAGACCCGCGCCCCAGGATGAGGAGGGACAACGATGGCTACCAGACATCCGGTGGTCGCCGGTACGTTTTATCCGGGTGATGAGGCCGGGGCTCGTCGTGAGGTGCAACGCGCGCTGCAACAGGCCAAAACGGTCGAGCTTCCGGGGCCCATTCGCGCCGGCGTCGTGCCACACGCCGGCTGGAGCTTTTCAGGCGTCACCGCGGCTCACTTTTTCCGCGCCCTGGGCGGTCAGGAGCCGCCAGATACGTTCATCCTCCTGGGCGCCGTGCATCGCTGGGGCGTGAATGCAGCGGCCATCTATCCCTCAGGCAGCTGGCAGACGCCCCTTGGACAGGTGCCGATCGATGAGCAGCTCGCCGAGGAGGCGCTGGTTATCGGGGGGAAAACCCTTGTTCAGGCCCCTCAGGCCCACCAGGACGAGCACTCGATAGAGGTGCAGCTCCCCTTTATCCAA
>SKLG01000412.1 GCA_007123335.1 Anaerolineae bacterium
ATCTCCAAAGATGAGGGCGTGACGATCATCATGACCTCCCACGACCCGGTTGTCCAGGAGTATGTCGACTATACCTATCGTATGGCCGACGGCAAGATCCTCAACGAACGATAAGCGACGTACCGGCGCGCACCTCCCGCGACGACCTCGAGGTGCGCGCGGAATGTCATGCGCCAGACCCCTGTCTTCCGGCCTGGTTTACTGTCGCCCTTTTATTTTCAAGCCTCTACGTTTGACACTCGCTGACAAATATGATACATTATGCCTAGTGCGTTGTCCAAGCCGGCTCAGGGTCGGCCGTTTGCTCATTCAAACAAGTGAGGTGTAATTATTAGCCGCAGAGAGAATCGAATCAATCGCGAGATTCGAACCCGTGAAGTTCGGCTGGTTGACGAAGCAGGCAAGCAACTGGGGATTTATCCCACACGAGAGGCGTTGCGCGTTGCCGAAGAGCGGGATCTGGACTTGGTAGAGGTGGCGCCGAACGCCAATCCGCCGGTCTGTCGCATCATGGACTATGGCAAGTTCATGTATGATCGCCAGCGGCGCGAGCGGGAAGCTCGTCGGACTCAGAAACAGACCGAAGTCAAAGAGATTCGTCTGCGCCCTAAAATCGCCGAACACGACATCATGGTCAAGAGCAAGCAAGCGCGAGGATTTCTCTCTGAAGGCAACAAGGTGCGTGTCCGTGTGCGTTTCCGTGGGCGTGAGATCACCCACCGCGACATTGCCACCGACCTGTTGAGTCGATTTGCCGAGGATTTGAGCGATGTGTCCGTCGTCGAGCAACGGCCGGCGATGGAGGGTTATACGATGCTCATGGTCCTGGCGCCCAACGATAAGCAATAAGATCTATATTCTTTTTTCATTTGGAGGTATCCCAAAAGTGCCCAAGCTCAAAACTTACAAGGCCGCCGCTAAGCGTTTCAAGCTAACCGGCTCAGGGAAACTGGTTCGAACCAGAGGCAACCGACGTCACTTGCGCCGCAACCGCTCCAAGCGCTCCAAGCGTCAGGCGTGGCGTATGACCGAGGTTGAGACGCGGGGCGAGATCAAGCGCGTCAAGCGTCTTATTCCCTACATCCAAAAGTACAACGGATAAACCCTATGGCGTCTGACCCCTCGGGTGTTCGCAGGGGTAGGCGGAACCAGTTAAAGAAAGGAACACCCTCGTGCCTAGAGCAAGCAATGGCGTCGCCAAGCGGAGACGCCACAAAAAAGTACTGGAGATCACCAAGGGCCAGAGAGGTACCAAGAGCAAGCTCTATCGCCGCGCCAATGAGGCGATGCTGGCGTCGCTCAAGTACGCGACCCGCGACCGCAAGAACCGCAAGCGTGACATGCGCCGTCTTTGGATCACGCGCATCAACGCAGCGGCCCGGCAGAATGGTCTGAGCTACAGCCGTTTTATTGAGGGGCTGCGCCTCTCGGGCGTCGAGGTGAATCGCAAGATGCTGGCCGATATGGCCATTAAGGACCCCTCTGCGTTTACGGCGATGGTCGAGATGGCTGAGCAGGCTCGGGCCGCGGCCCAGAGCTAACCCGTCGCGGCCAGGCGCCGCGCAGTCTTAAGGGGCGATGTGACCATTCTCGGCTCCATCACCAACCCCGACAATGATACGCTAAAATATGTGCGCTCGCTGCGCGACAAAAAGCGGGCTAGATATCAAGAGAAGCGCTATGTGATCGAGGGGCTACGCCTCGTAGCCCACGCGCTTTACCGAGGATATCGGCCCGTTTTCGCGTTCTGCACGAAAGAGTTTGCTACCAGCCCCGAGGGGCAGACGCTGTTGGAGCAGCGTGAGGCTGCCGAGACATCGGTATGGCTCCTTTCCGCCGCGTTGCTGGCTTCCATCAGCGATACGGTGTCGCCCCAGGGGATCGTGGCCGTCCTGCCCATGCCCGATCCAGATTCCGACCCGGTGCAAGGCGCGACGCTGCTGCTGGTCCTGGATCGTATTGGCGATCCCGGCAACTTGGGGACCATGTTGCGCACCGCCCACGCCGCAACCTTTGATGCGGCGCTCCTCTCCGTCGGCTGTGTGGACCCCTACTCGCCCAAGGTGGTGCGCGCCGGCATGGGCGCCCATCTCGACCTGCCTGTGTGGCCCAGCGCACCCTGGCCAGAGATCGCTCGCCTGACTCGGGGCACTCCTCAACGCGTGCTGGCCGACGCCGGCGGCGAACGCACCATCTGGGAGATTGATTGGTCGTTGCCCACGGCCCTGATCATCGGCAGCGAGGCCCACGGCCCAGGCGCCGAGGCGCAGGCGCTGGCCACCGTTCGCGCGCGATTGCCCATGGCCGAGGGCGCCGAATCTTTGAACGCCGCCATCGCCATGGCCGTCTCGGCCTTTGAGGCCCTCCGGCAGCGCCAATGATCGAGATAAACAGCGATTGTTGTTTGACAAGCGCTCTATTTCAGGGTAAGATGCCTGAACCTTTCAAGCACTCCTGAACTCTAGTCGCGCAGCCCTATCCTATGCACCGCGCAATGAGGCCGGGGCCTCAGAGCACGGTGCCTTTTTCATTTTCGCTGGTCAGGACCTAAAGGAGAGGATCATGAACGCGTTGTCTCGACGAGTCTGTGGCATTGAACGATCTCCCATTCGCTTTATTCTGGACCGCGCCGCTCGTTACGCCGACGCTATCCACCTCGAAATTGGGCAACCCGATTTTCCCACGCCGCCTCACGTCATCGAGGCTGCGGTCCATGCGGCGCGTCACGAGTACACCGGCTATACGGCCAATTCCGGCATGTATCCCCTGCGCGAGGCCATGACGGTCAAGCTGGCCCGCGAGAACAACCTGCATGTGGCGCCCGAGAATGTGATGGTCACCATCGGGGCCATGCAGGCGGTCTTTTCCAGCATGACGGTGCTGCTCGATCCTGGCGACCAGATCTTGTTGCCCGATCCTGGCTATGGCAACTTTAACATGGGCGCGGAGCTGCTGACGGCCGACATTGTCTCTTTTCCCACCCTGGCCGACGAGGGCTTTGTGCCCGATTTTCAGGCGTTGGAGACGTTGGTCACCGAGCGCACCAGGGCCATGCTCATCAACAGCCCCTCCAACCCCACCGGCGCCGTCTATACGCCGGAGGTCATGCGCCAGTGCCTCGACTTTTGCCGGCGCCACGATCTGTACCTCATCTCTGACGAGACCTATGATCGCATGGTGTTCGAGGGCGAGCATGTCAGCCCTGCCCAGTGGGATGACGAGGGCCGGGTGCTCAGCCTCTTTACCGTGTCCAAGACCTATTCCATGACCGGCTGGCGCGTGGGCTTTGTCGTGGCTAGCGAGGCCATTGTCGCCGCCATGACCAAGATCCAGGAGCCGATGGTCTCGTGCGTGAACACGGTGGCCCAGCATGCGGCCATGGCCGCCCTGTTGGGGTCCCAGGATTGCGTGCAGCAGATGCTGGAGCACTATCGGCGGAGGCGCGATGTGGCTGTCGCCATGACTGAGGAGTTGGGGCTCTCTGCCTCCTATCCTCACGGCGCCTTTTATATGCTGGTCGATATCTCGGACCAACCCCTCGACTCCCTCGCCTTTGCCTGCAACCTGCTGGACGCCGAGCATGTGGCCGTGGCGCCGGGCATCAGCTTTGGCCAGCGCTGCGATCGCTATGTGCGCATCTCGCTTTGCGCCAGCGAAGAGGCGTTGAGCGAAGGCTTGACCCGCCTCGCCCGCTATCTGGGCCGGCAATCCGCTGCGCCCGCGCCCTCGCTGGAAGCTGAGACGGTGCGCGCGAGCCAGTGAGGGTCGGGTGATGATCCAGGTTTAGGACAGGGTTCTGGGCTACGCTCTTGGCTAGAACGCTTATGGGCATTCTCGGCGGTGGCGCTGACACTCTAGCGCCACTCGCTATATACAGGTCAGGCTTCCTCGCTCAATAGAGACTCGCCGGTCATGTGGCCCATGGCCACCAAGGCAGGCTGCCAGAATCCCACCGGCAGAGTTGGAGATCATGACAAAACAGCCTCGTGCGTGGATCTTTTGGCCCATGGCGCTGTTGCTGCTGAGCGCCGCGCTGCTGAGCGCCGCCCTCCGGATCGGCGCTGCCCCCCAACCGATGACGACGCCAGGGGCGTTGCGGCGCATTCCCCCTGGCGATCCACAAGTGGTGTCCATCCTCTATCGCTTTTTCGACTGGGGTAACGATTGGCAAAAGCTCAACCCGGAGTATGGCCCCGTGGGCGCCGTCCACTTCCATCTGTGGGAGGATTGGAACCCCACGCCAGACGTCTATGCCTGGTGGGTGATCGACCGACAACTGTACCGCGAGCGCTCGCTCCGAGTCACCCTGCCCGATGGCTCCGAGATCCCCAAGCCGGTGGTCGTCCAGATCTTTCCCTATATCTCTAGCGCCAGCGGATGGCAGAACGCCGTTTTCTACGACGCCACCCCCCAATGGGTCTATGACCTGATCGACGCGCAGAACCCCGGCGACCCCCGGCCCGTCGTCAATGGCCGCAAGGTGGGCTACAAGCTCACCGGCTGCAACACCGTCGCCGTGCTACCCATGTACGACAACCCGATCTGGCAAGAAGCCTATTTCGACGCCGTGCGCGCCCTGGGCGCCCGCTACAACGACGATCCCCAGATCAGCTCGGTGGTGATCAACACCGGCTTGGACGGCGAAACTCAGCTGATCAAGGACTTGCGCTGCAACTGGCAGCAACTTTTGGATATCCAAGTGTCCTACGACATGCGCGCCCATTTTCTCGAATATGTGTATCGCACCATGGATGTCTATCGTGAGGCCTTTCCCGATAAGGCGATCTTTATCAACAACGCCCCCGGCGGTAGCGCCATGCGCCTGGCTACCAGCGAGTATGCCGCGAGTCTGGAGCCGCCCGTGGGCCTCAAGCACTCGGGGATGTGGGTGGACCTGAACAGCCATCATGGCTATGGCAACTTTGTCGGCTTGTGGGACATGGTCAACACCTACTCGATGACCCTGCCCATCTGGCTCGAATCGGCCTATGGCTTTGGCAGCAGCGAGCTCAAATACTGGTCGCTGATCGCCGGATTGCACTATCATCCCGACGCCATGAACCTGCACCCCGAGTATTTCCCCATGATCGAGCCCAAGGTGCTGCGTTGGGTCGGCGAGCACCTGGGCCGCACGCTGGAGGACACGCCCTCGGTGTGGACCGTGCTCAGGGACGCCGAGTTTCCCCTGCAAGTGTGGGACAGCGGCGCGGCATCGGGCAAGATGGGCGACTGGACCTTTTGGCTCTATCGCCGCGATCTGCCAGGCGGCCAAGCGCCACGGGTGTGGCGCGAAGAGCTTCCTGCCGCCGCCCAGGAGCATATCTACTCCCGGCAGACCCGCCGCACCGATCAGGCGGAGGGCCAGCGATACATGATCTTTGAGATCGATGCGGGCTATCCCTATGTGGGCCAGCCGTCGGTGAGCGCGACGCCCGACGGCGTCTCCTATATCGTGCGCGTGATCCTTCTGAATCATGGCCAGGATACCCTTTCCCTCCAATACCGCAACGACGCCGGCGAGCTGGTGTCCCAGCGGATACACAAGGGGCCACATCTGGGTCCGGTGGACAGTTGGGTCGAGCACCAGTTCGCCCTACGCGACGCCTATTTCGCCAACAACCTGACCGCCGAGGGCGGCGATTTCCGCATCTCGTGCAACAACGACGGCGACGAGTATGTGCATCTGGTGCAGGTGAGCGGCGTGTGGGGCGAGCCGCCCCCGCTCCCGCCGTTGCCCGATACCTTGTTGGCGGCGCCCAGGATGATCCGTCTTATACCCTTGCACGGCGTCCTCCAGGCGGTGTTGGAGGTGGAGAACGCCAACCCCGGCCAGCCCATCGCCTGGTCGGCGAGCGCAGATCGCGACTGGATCAGCCTCGATCAAACGTCGGGCACGATCCCGGCGGAGGTCATGGTCACCTACATAGACGCCGACCTGGCCGAAGGTCTGCACAGCGGCACCATCACATTGACCTCCAGCGATCTGCCGGAACAGAACGTGCAGGTGACGGTGGAGGTGTTGGTGATCGACGCCGGGTTATGGCTCCCAATGGTCACGGGGCGGTAAGGTAATCGCTCTCGTTTCCGTGAACCCGTCTACCCGGCTATACCCGACGATGCCGTGAGGCACCGCTTTGATATCAACGCGATTGGCATACGCTCTTGGCGGTGGCTCATGGGTTGACCCCACCGGGTTGTGGATGCTATACTCTTGGCATGGACGGCTTGTACGCTCTGAGCGGTATCGACAGGAGGAAATGGATGCACAAGATCACGATCACGGCGGGAGAGGTATCGGCGACGGCGACGTTCAATGACTCGAACACCGCCAACGCCATCTGGGATGCGCTGCCCATCGAGGCCAGCGCCAACACCTGGGGCGATGAAATCTATTTTGGCATCCCCGTTCACCTCGACGAGGAGGACGGTCAGGAGGTGGTCGAGCTGGGCGATCTCGGGTACTGGCCGCCTGGCCACGCTTTTTGCATCTTTTTCGGGCGCACGCCCATGAGCCGTGGCAACGAGATTCGGCCGGCCAGCCCGGTGAACGTGGTGGGCAAGGTCGAGGGCGATCCCAAGGTCTTTACCAAGGTGCCCGGCGGCGCACCCGTGACCCTCGAAAAGCTGGAGGAATAGGCCGTCGAGCGACCTGCTGATGTCAAGCGCCACAGCCTGTTTCAGGCTGTGGCGCGTATGCGTCACAAAGGGTTCTGGCTCAGGGGTTGAGGGCCTCCAAGACCTGGCCGTTCTCGGCCAGCTCCTGCAAGGTGATCTTGTCCAACACGGCCAGCATCTCCTCCTGTGCGCGCGACATGACGGGATGCAGAGGGCAGCTTTCGATCTTGTCGCAGCCTTCCCAGGGCGCCAGGCAACGGCATAGAGCGATAGGCCCTTCGATGGCCTCGATCACCTCGCGCAGGCTGATCTCGTGGGCCGGGCGGGCCAGCGCAAAGCCGCCTTTGGCTCCGCGAAAAGAGCGCACAATGCCCTCCTTGGCCAGATCCTGAAAGATCTTGGCCAGATAGCTGGTGGGCAGGCCCTCCTCATCGGCGATGTCGCTGATCAGCGCGATGGCGCTGGGGGGAAGTTTGGCCAGATAGACCATGCCTCTGGCTCCATAATCGGCTCCCTTGGTCAGGCGCACAGTACTTGCCTCCACATCCCTGTCGCGAGGGATCTCGTAGAATGGGCGCATTCTAGCACAAGCCTCGTGTACAGACAAGAGGAATTGGCGACGATTTGTCCGAATCTCGTTTGACGCCCTCGTCGCTGCCCTCTATACTCCAGCTTATCATCTGCCCAAGCATCAAGCCTATCCC
>SKLG01000141.1 GCA_007123335.1 Anaerolineae bacterium
GCCTGGTTGCGCGTCGAGGATAGTGAGCAGTTCTGTCAGACTGGCACACCGTCGGGGGGATTCAGCCCGGTGCGCTTTGAGGCGGTGGCCGCCTACGACAATGAGAACCTATACCTTGCTGCCAGAGTGTGGGATGATGTGCTTATCCCTGGCTCGTTGTCGCCCTCTGGGGTGTGGACGGGCGATGCCTTTGAGCTCTATTTTAGCGGGGCCGATCAAGACAAGCCTGGGCGTGGGCCCGGGTATCTTGCCGCCGACAAGCGCATCGGATTGGCCTATGGCCAAGAGAATCTGGTGATGCTGCCCTCGGGTGCACCCTGTGCGGATGCCATCGTGCGCGTTCGGCAGACCAACGACGGCTATACTCTCGAAGCGGCGATACCGTTTCGATCTTTAGGCGGGTATCGGCCCACATTGCATGGTGAGATCGGCCTGGATTTAGCCGTCGTCGATGTGGACCAAGTCGGCGGACCGCTGCGACGGCTGATATGGAGCGGCTCTTGCGCCGTGCTGACGGACCCGTGCGAGATGGGCGTAGCGCTGCTCGCAGCGGCCCAGGAGGCACCTGCTCCCACATCGACTCTTACACCAACCCACACCGCAACAGCTTTGCCCACCCAAACTATGACACCGACCAGCGCACCTGTAACCCCAACCAACACGCCGACGCATCCGACATCCACACCGACGGTTCCGCCCACTAGGACCGTGATTCCACCCAGCACGCCAACACAGGTGCCCTCGCGCCGTTTCTATCTACCGATGCTGTTGAACCCCTGATCTCTTGTCGCCATAGACAAACCATCATCGGAAGGCCCCAAAGACATGCTGGACGGCCTTTGCAGCCGTCCAGCATGTGTCGCAGAAGCTCTTGTCCGCTCAGCTCACCACAAGATCAAGCCGGCACCTCATCCTTCTTGTGCATTCAGCGCCAATGTTGGGCGATGGCCTCGACGGCCCAAATGGCGCCGGTGTCGACAGAGGAGCGCCTCCTCGAACGCGGGAGCGCCGAAGGAGCGGCCAGCTATGTGGCATTTCGCGATGCGTTGCTCAATGGCTGCGATCTCGACTCGGTTCCAAGGTGTGGACTTGCATTGTCATAAGAGGACTTGCATCCTTGAGGTTGTATGCAGACCAACAAGAGAGGCTTAAAGTCCATGCACATTGCCGCACGTGCGCGCGTATTTGTCGCATCGCTTCGTCGTCTGGCTCAGCGTCAGGATATCGATGGGCGCCAAACTCTGGCCGTTCAGCGTTATCGGTGTCAACACTGTAAGATCAGCTATGCGGAGCAGCACGCGGACCTGGCCCCCGGTCGTTGGTATGCGCGCAGTGTACAGCGGTATGCTGAGGCCTAACACGGCAAAGCGTGTCAGTGTCGCGCAAAAAGCGTTTCTGCAGGCAATATCCGCGTTCACCACAAGGTTGCAGACCTCCAGTAGCCCCGCGGATGGAACCCACACACTTTGGGGCCGAGTCAAAGCAGCTTGAAGAGGCCTCGACCCTATGCTATGATGTCGGGAGCTTGCCCGTCTCACATACCATACGCACATCATACGAGGAGATGGCATGGAAACAGGAAGGCTGACCTATGAGCAGGCTGAGGAGGCCTTTGCCGAGTTGGAACGGCGACGCCAGGCCGGCGAGATAGACCAGTCGGACTATCGCCAGGAGCTTCGGGCGTTGCGCGTGCTGGATGAACAGGGTCGTCCCTGGATGCTCCAGGAGATCACCGGACAGTGGTTCGTCTTTGATCAGGGCAATTGGATGGCTTCGACCCCGCCAGGGATCAAGCCGACCATGCATCCACCACCACCACCGCCGCCGCCACCCCCGCAACCATCGGTAACGTCGGCGACGTCAGCGCCCCCCGAAGGGCCAGCGGCGCAACAACCCCAGACCATCGCCCCCGCTCAGGCCACGCCCAGACGGTCCTCCGCTGGCGTCCCGGCACGGGCACGGCGCATGAGCTGTCTGGGCGTCACCCTGCGCATCCTCCTCTGGGATTTGCTCTGGATCGGAGTGGCGCTGGTGGTGTATGCTTTTATCGGGCAGCGTATGCCCTGGCTCTTTATCCCCGTCGGGTTGTTGGCAGCGACGACCATGGTTCTGTGGCTGCGTCGCCTGGGCCGCCGAGCCACCCGAGGAGCATGACCATGAGAAGCTTGCATACCCGTTGGCGGATATTTATTGTCGTCGTCCTTTGTCTGGCGGTATTGGCGCCCCTGGCGCCGCAGACGCTGGCCCAGGAATCGGTGGGTGACTCGCCGGAGGAGCGCGTCCTGCGCGAGATGGTGGCCACTCTGGGTTGGCCCGACACGGTGCGTCGCGGGCGCCTCTATGAGCTAGAGCCTGATGACGAGACGCTCTTTATCCTCTGGCCGCCAAGCGCCGCGCTGCGCTATCTGCTGCGCACCAAGGTCAGTGCCGACAATGGCGGCTCTTACGAGAAGGAGACGATCCAATATGCCCGCATCCTGGCGCTGGGCAAGGATGGCGGTCGCTACTACATCGACAAGATGGTTGAGAACGGCCTGCCCCATTCCAGCTATCAGGGGCGCGAGGGCATCGTCATGCGCGTGGGCGACCAGCTCTGCGACCCGGGCGGGCTGTTGGGCTATATCATCGACATCCTCCGCGAGTTCATCACGGCGTTCCTGGAAGAGCTTGGTATCGAGCCCACGGGGGAAATGGCCTGTCCCGAGGCCGCAGCCGGCCTTATCGCCTGGACCTGCGGCTCGCACACCTTTGTCGTGCGCGACGACACCGGCACCGGCGCCGAGGATGCCATCGCCGCAGCCCTCTATCTCGCCGCGCAGAACCATGGCCTCTGCGACCTGGGCGATACACTGGTGATCCTGGCCGGCACCGACGACACCCCCGGCACCCGGCCATTGAGCCACTTTCAGCAGATGGCTCAGGAGGTAAATGGTTACTATGGCCATAACGCCTATGGCCGAGTGGTGCTTTCCTACACCTTTATGGACGCCGACGGTGACGCCAGCAGCGGCCCCGGCGATTGGTACAACGTCAGCGGCGCTATGGCCGATTACGCCGGACGGGAGCACCAATTCGCCATCGACGCGATACAGCAGGCCTTTGCCGCTGGCGCCCCGCGGGAGGAGATGAACTTTGCCAGGGTCATCGTCGTCTATGCCGGGCCGTCGCAACAGGCCACCCATGACGCTCCCAACCCCGCGCCGATGGGAACGCTAGCGTCCCATCCGCCCAACAACATGTTCTTTGAGATCGAGGTGGGGCCTGCAGATGCCCCGGCCATGATCTATCCCAGCACGTTGATCCTGGTGGCCGAGGAGGATGGGCTCGGGTTGTGGGTCCACGAGGTGGGGCACTCGCTCTACAGCCGGCACCTTATGTTCAACCGACTGAGCCGCATCACCGATCGCTACAACTACTCCCAGCCTTGGGGGAACTATGGCCGCATCGGCAGTTGGGGTGTGATGGGCAGCGGCAACTGGTGGGGCGATCCCTTGGCTTCGATTCCGGTGCACATGTGCGGTTTTAGCAAGGTGTCGGGCACCTGGCTCGACTACCTGGATGCCGAGCTCGGCAGGCGCTATACCCTCACCGCTCTGGAGCGCCAAACGCACGGCGATACCGTGCTGCGCGTGGACGACCCCACATCGATGCACGCCGAGCACTTTTTCCTTGTCGAGGCCCGCGACGCCACGGCGGCCTTTGGCGCCCCGGAGACGGGCGTCGTCCTCTATCGTGTCACCTACAACAATACCCACAACTACCATGTGGTGAACAACCTGCTGCCCCAATCGGGCACAACCGTAGCGACCGGGCCAGGGGACCGACCATACCACCGTCCCACGCTGCGCGGAGCCGGCGCGGCGGGAGGCGTGACCCTGTATCGTGATGTCATCAGGAGGATCGAGTTCACGCTGCACTCCGAGAGCACGACGGGTGGCTACTCGGCGGTGGTGAGCGCCAATGTCTTTACGCCTACCAACATGGTGGGGGCATCGGTGAGCCCCGTGGGGTCGCCGGTGCCCGTGGGGCAGGCCAACACGGCGCCCACCGGCCCAGATCGGGTCCTGCCCGACATCGACCTGCACGCTTATGACGACCAGGGCCGCCACGTGGGCATCAACTATGTCACCGGCGAGTACGAGAACCAGATCCCCGGCGCCATCGCCTCCGGCGATCTCAAGGACGCCGAGGAATGGATCTTTGTGCCCGAGGGGACGCCGGTGCGCTTTGAGGTGAGTGCTTATAAGACGGAGCAGTTCCTGGCCGCCAGCCCCCAGTTCGCCGCCGAGATCAAGCCGCACACCTTTGAGATCGAGTACGGGCGGTTCGACGCCGGGGGGCAGTACACGGTGGCCAGAGGCGGCAAGGGCACGGTGGCAGCGGGCGACGAGGCATCGATGCTTTCGCCCGACGATCCGTCGTTGCGGTACAGGCCGGGGCCGGCATGGCGGTACGGGTTCAACCTGACGCCCAGGTTCTATCTGATGGTGCTCATCGGTGCGATTCTGGTCATGGGCGGCATCGGCTGGATTATCGCCCTGCGGCGGCGATAGAGCGCGCCGCAACGTGCCTGACCGATATGTTAGGAGGACATGGAGCAAGGCGCGATCAAACGCCAGTCTTGCTCCAGGGATACGTCCAGCATGGGCAAAAGCGTGCAGCCCTGGCTCGGCGCGAACGGCAGGCGCAAGAGCCTATCAGCCGTGCATGATGCGAATGAGCTGATCAACTTGGGTGACAGGGAAAAGTTCTGTACAATAGAAGCCACCTTGACGCAAAGACGAGCGAGGACGGAGACCGCCACCGATATCTGATAGCATCCGACGAACAGTGGCCTAAGAGAAGGGTCTTGATAGCGCGGTCATTGGGGGTCACATGATGTTTACACGCAGACGATTTGTCAAAGCCATGTGCCTTGCCGGTGGAGCTATACTGAGCAAGGCTTGTAGACAGACCGAACCGGTGTCCTGGAAACCCGCCTATGCCAAGCTGGAGGCTAGAGGCAGATTCAAGCGACGGATCGAGCAGGCCTATGCGCTGCTCGAAAGGTGCGAGCTCTGCCCACGACGTTGCGGCGTGAATCGCCTCCAGGGGCAAAGAGGCTTCTGTCGCTCCTCTGACAAGGCAATAGTGTACAGTTACAGCCCGCATTTCGGCGAGGAATCTCCCCTGGTAGGCCGAGGCGGTTCCGGCACCATCTTTTTCTCCCAATGTAATCTGCGCTGCGTGTTCTGCCAGAACTGGCCCATCGCCCACGAGGGACGGGGCCGAGAGATCACCGATGAAGAGCTGGCGAGCATGATGCTGAGCCTACAGGGCAAGGGCTGTTACAATATCAATGTTGTGACGCCTACCCATTTCATGCCGCATATCCTCAACGCCACGCGAATCGCCTTGCAAAAGGGGCTACACGTGCCCCTGTGCTACAACACCAGCGGCTATGAGCGCCCCCAGATCATCAAGCTGCTGGATGGCATCGTCGACATCTATTTGCCGGACCTCAAGTTCATGGATGGCGCTGAAGCGAGCCGCTACAATCTCGCCGCTGCTTACGACTATCCGGAGATGGCGCAAGTGTCGATCGTGGAGATGCATCGCCAGGTCGGCGATCTGGTCACTGACGAACGGGGTAACGCGCTACGCGGGGTGATGGTGCGCCATCTGGTCATGCCCAACCGGATAGCCGGCACCCAAGAGTTTGTCACCTGGGTGGCCAAGAACCTGTCCAAGAACACGTATGTAAATATCATGTCTCAGTATCGGGTCGAGCACAAGGCCTTTGAATATGAGCCCATCGCCCGCGCCATCACATCGGAAGAGTATGTCGAGGCGATGGAGTGGGCCATCGAGGCCGGGCTGACCAACCTGGACAGTAGATCACTGTCACAGCTCGACATCCATCGCCGCCGGGTTCGCTGAATTACTCCCAACGGCCAGATATCTCGGCACCGCAGAACTGGCACGCGCCGTGCTCCAACTTGACCTCCTGAATAACAAAGCCCACTCGATCGATCACCATCTCCCCACAGTTGGGGCAGAAGGTGTTCTCTCCTTCATGGCCGGTGACCCTGGCCACATAAACGAACTGCAAGCCCGCAGCCAGGGCTGTTTCCCGCGCCTCATCGAGCGTCGCCACAGGAGTACGCGGCAGGTCAGCGAGCCTGTACAACGGATAAAAGCGGGCAAAGTGAATCGGGACATGCGGCCCCAATTCGTTCGCTATCCACGCGCACATCTCGCCGAGCTTGTCCATATCATCGTTCAGCGTGGGAATGACGATGTTGGTGATCTCGATATGGACTCCCTCGTCCGCGAACCATTTTAGGGTTTGCAGCACCGTCTCCAGCTCTCCGCCGACAACCTCCCGATAAAAGGTCGGATCAAAGCTCTTTAAATCGACGTTGGCCGCATCCAATGTGCCGCTGAGCTGTTGTAGCGGCTCCGGCTGGATGTACCCGGCGGTATGGATCAGGTTGAGCAAACCCGCCTCTTTGGCTAGCTTGGCCACCTCGGCCATATACTCGTAAAAGATCACCGGCTCGCCAAACGCATAGCTTATTGAGCGCACACGAGTAGCCAGGGCATGGGCCACCACTGCTTCTGGTGGCATGTCATAGGCGTGGACGTTTTCGGGGGCCACCTGCGCCATGTCCCAGACCTCGCAGAACTTGCAGGCGAGGTTGCATCCCGCCGTCGCGATCGACAGCGCCCGGCTGCCTGGCAGCACATGGAAGAAGGGCTTGCGTTCGACCGGGTCCTCTTGGATCAATGCAGGGTTGCCGTATGCCAGGGTGTATCCCACGCCGCCCCGATTCTCGCGCACTCGGCAGGGCGACCGCTGGCCCTCGGCCAGCTCGCATTCGTTGGGGCAGAGCTCGCACCGAATCCTAGAATTGCCGAGTTCGCGAAACCAGGGCGAGGGCACCGGGTTCACAAAGCCCATTTGCGCCCCTTCTGTGGCTGCGGCTTGCTGTAGCGTTGATCGTTGCGCGCAGCCAGAGAGGCCGGCAAGACACAGGGCACCGATTCCCCCCACGCCGGCGCGCAGAAACGCTCTTCTACTCCATCCGCTATCGAACACATTTTTTTCAGGCATAGGACCTCCTGGATATCATTAGCACGGCAAAAGCCGTGGCGTTCGCTACGGCTGCAAGAAGGCAGCACATGACGATGCCCAGCATAGGCACCACGACAGCGCTGGCCAGTATGGCGCCGAGACATGCTCCATATAGCTCCACGCCGTACACCATACTGGCGGATTTCTCAGCGCGCCTGTTCAGCGCCAGATAGCAGGCGGCTGA
>SKLG01000418.1 GCA_007123335.1 Anaerolineae bacterium
CGCTGGTGGGCGAGCATGTGACCCAATTGCTGGCCCGACATTACCGCACCCTGGATGAGCTCATGGACGCCTCCACCGACGACCTCCGGGCGTTGCGCGATATTGGCCCAGAGGTGGCGCAGAGCATTGCAGCCTTTTTCGACGAGGAGCGCAATCTTCAGGAGGTAAAGGCGCTGCTTGACGCCGGCATCGAGCTGAACAACCCGCTCTATGCTGGCGAGGATGGCGACAGCCCGCTCCAGGGGCTGACCTTTGTCTTTACCGGCGAGCTAGAGCGCTGGACGCGAGACGAGGTGCAGCGCCTGGTGGAGCGTCTCGGTGGCCGGGCTACAAGCTCCGTGAGTGGCCAGACCGATTATGTCGTCGCCGGTCCAGGCGCCGGCTCCAAGCTGGACGAAGCGCGGCAACGCGAGATACCGGTTCTGGATGAGAGCGAGTTTGTCGAGCTCATCGAGGAAAAGGGCGGCTGATGAGCGAGGGGCGCATCCGCATCGGCACATCGGGCTGGCACTATCCACACTGGCGCGGCCCCTTTTACCCCGCCGATCTGCCCCCCGCCGAGATGCTGGCCTACTATGCGCAACGTCTCGACACCGTGGAGGTGAATAACAGCTTTTACCGGCTGCCCGAGAAGGACACCTTTGTGACGTGGCGCGACACCACGCCGGCGGATTTCCTCTTTGCCGTCAAGGCCAGCCGCTACATCACCCACATGAAAAAGCTCAAGGATCCCGAGCAACCGGTGGCGGCCATCCTCGAACGCATCCGCCTACTCGACCACAAGCTTGGCCCGCTGCTCTTTCAACTGCCGCCCCGCTGGCGCGCCAACGTCCCCCGCCTGCGCGCTTTCCTCGCCGCCCTACCCACCGGGCTGCGCTACACGTTCGAGTTCCGCGACCCCACCTGGTTTGTCCCCGAGGTGTACGACCTGCTGGCCGAGCATGATGCCGCCCTATGCATCCACGATTTTCGCGGCCACGAGTCGCCCAAAGAGGTGATCAGCGATTGGGTATACATTCGCCTCCATGGCCCTGAAGAGGGATACCAGGGGCGCTACACCACTCAGCAGTTGGCCGGTTGGGCCGGAGCGATCTCCACATGGACGCGGCAGGGTCGAGACGTCTACTGTTATTTCAACAACGATATGGCCGGCTATGCCGTATCCGAGGCCTTGGAGCTGCAAGCCATGCTCGGACGTTGACCTTTCCTCGCGCGAGCCTCCCCACGCGTTTGGGTGTCCCTGATCTCCGGTCTATAATAGATGTTCAAAGCTAACCCTATTCTTTGGTGCACGCCATGATCACATTCACCACCGGCTCCCCGGATTTAGATAACCTGCTCGAAGAACTGCGTATCGGTGACAATGTTGTCTTTTACGCCGATACGCCCAACGCCTATGTGCCCTTTGTCGCCACGCTAGCCCGTTATCTGGCTTCCTCGCCCGAGCCGTTGATCTATGTTCGCTCCTCAGGTCTGCTCGACGATACTGTGATAGACCTGCCGCACGTTCGCATCCTGAACGCCGCCGACCTCGTTGCCGAGGGAGATGCGGTGTTGGCCTTGGCCGAAGAAGCGCGGCGCATCGGCCCGATGGTCTACTATGTCTTTGATCCTTTGTATACCTGGTCTCAATGGCTGCCGGGCGTCGAGGAGGACGAACTGGGGCGATTTTTCACCACCATCTGCCCGCTCCTTTACCAGTTGCAGTCCATCGCCTATTGGGTCTTGCTCCGTGGGCATCATCAGTCGACGACCTTGGCGCGCATCAAGGAATGCACCCAGGTTTTCATACGGCTCGAAGGGGGCGACATCCCCCATGCTCAGAATGAGTTGCTGTTCACTCCCATCAAAGTGCTGGAGCGTTATTCTGAGGACATGTTCCGCCCCCACCGGGTGACGATGATCGATGGGCAGCTCAACGTCATGCCTCTGCCAATAGAGGCGGCCAGCCGTAGCGAGTATGTCGAGGCACTGACCGACAAGAACCGCGAGTTGGCCGAGCTCCGCGACGCGCTGGATCGGAGCAATCGCGCCCTGCAAAGCCGCAACGAGGAGCTGGATGTGCTCAACCGTCAGCTCTCGGAGCAGAACCGCCTCTACCGCTCTCTGCGCGCTAACCTCGATCATCTTGAAGCCCTCTTTCGAGCCGGGCGCGAGATCGGCTCCACCTTGATGGTCGATCAGGTGCGGCAGGCCATCGTGCGTGCGGCGCAACGGGTGTTCAATGCTCGGGGGGCAAGACTACGCATCTCGGATGGGGGCACAACCTTTGCCCTCGCAGAGGGCGACTTTATTCCCCACGGCGGCCTGCCCAGTGAGGACGCTCTGGACGAGCTTTGCACCAGGGTGATCGAGTCCGGCAGCGTGCACAGCTTGTCCGTCGACGGAGGCGGTAGCCTGGCAGTGGCGCCCATTACCATTCGCGGCCGCGCCTGGGGCACTCTGGAGCTGGCAGCGCCCGATGTCCGTCTGGATAGCGACGACGTGCGCACGCTTCTCGGATTTCTCGTCCTGGAGGCCGGCATCGCCCTGGACAACGCCCACCTGCACCGCGAGACCGAGATACAGGGAGAACAACTGCGCTCCTTTATCGAGGATGTCATCGTCAGCGAGGAACGCGACAACCGCCGGCTGGCCTTTGATCTCCACGATGGGCTGGTGCAGATGATCGTCGCATCCTTTCAGCATCTACAGACCGCTCAGGCCTGGCAGGATCGTGATCCCGGAGCGGCAGAGCGCGAGTTCGCCCACGGCATCCGCTTGCTGCGCCAGTCGATCAACGAGGCCAGGCGTCTCATCGCCCAACTGCGGCCTCCGGGCCTGGACGACCTGGGGCTTGCCCACGCGCTGCGGCTGTTTAGCGCGCAGATGAGCGAGGAGGCTGATTGGCAGGTCTCCATCGACATCGATCCTGCCTGGCCCGCCCTATCGTCCGAACTAGAGGCGGCCTTGTTCCGCATCGTCCAGGAGGCCATCAACAACGCGCGCAAATATGCCCGGGCCAGCCGGGCGCGCATCCGTCTGGTAGCCCACGCCGACGAACTGTGCGTCATGGTGCGCGATTGGGGCCAAGGCTTTGATCCAGCCGAGATCGGTGCTGAGGGTAGCTGCGAGAGCGGCATCGGCCTGGTGGGCATCCGTGAGCGCGCCCGTCACTGGGGCGGGCATTGCCAGATCCATAGCCGGCCAGGTCAGGGCACCACCGTGACGGTCTGCATCCCACGCCTTTACGCTCAAGAGGTCCCATCTCATGATTAGTGTGCTGCTGGTCGATGATCAGACCATTGTTCGTCAAGGATTGCGCTCGCTCCTCTCCCTCGAGTCCGATGTCGTCGTTGTTGGCGAAGCCGCCGATGGACGACAGGCCGTCGAGCTTGTACAGCGTCTGTCGCCTGACATTGTACTGCTGGATGTGCGCATGCCGCACATGGACGGCCTGCAGGCGCTGCGCCGGATCAAGGCCATCGCTCCTCAAGTGAGCGTCATCATGGTCACCCTGTACGATGACCCCAATTATTTGCTGGAGGCGGTATCCGCCGGGGCGGCGGGATATATCCTCAAGGATGCTACGCGCCAGGAGCTGATCCGCGCCGTGCGCCTGATCGCCGAAGGCGGCGCTATCATTGCCCCGACGATGATGCCCGACTTGTTGCGCCAGATGGAGCGCCTGATGGCGACCCAGGGGAGCCCTCTTCTGACCGATGCACTTCAGGACACCCTCACTGAACGCGAGATCGAGGTGCTCAGGCTCATCGCCGAGGGCTGCACCAACCAGCAGATCGCCGAGATGCTGATCATCAGCCCTACCACGGTCAAGACCCACGTGCAGAACATCCTCCAAAAGCTGAACGTCTCCGATCGTACCCAGGCGGCCGTCTATGCCGTGCGCAGCGGCCTGATCTGAGCGCTCGCGCAGAACACCTACCGCATGGGGCGGCATAGCACGCGTTCTGATCGATGTGCGCTGCCCATCGCCAAATCTCCTCCGCTTGACCCCGTCCTCTTATCCTCCATTCAGAGGATAGCTCACCAAAGAATACTCCGAATGGGGGATGTTCTGTCCCCACCTGCTGTGTCATAATCACAAAGGACCTACGGGATGAATAGTGCATGATGCATCATGACATCCCCGCTGCGGAGTCTTGGCAAGATCGCAGGCCATGTCCCGGCTCTGGATTTGGCGCTCGCCCAAGCTGCCCAGTGGGCCCACGTTGTGGTTACCCTAGATTTCCTTTGAAGGAGGACGCTATGCCAAATCTCGCGCGACCCAATGCCAATGACGTTTCGCAGACAGCCAACCGTTCCCGCGATGTCGTGCCCCAATCGGGCATCTGCAGCCGTTGCGTCGATGGCTGTACCGGGAATTGTGAGGTGTTCAAGTCGACCTTTCGCGGTCGTGAGGTGATCTATCCTGGCCCCTTTGGCGCCATCACCGCCGGCGGCGACAAGGACTATCCGGTGGACCTGTCCCACTTTAACATCCATGGCTATGCGTTGGGCGCCGAGGGCCTGCCCGAAGGCGTCGAGGCTACGCCAGACAGCACCCTCTTTACGTTTGTTGACACCGAGGTCGAGATCGGCAACGGCTCTGGCAATCATGAGCGCCTGAGCATGCCTATCATCAGTGGCGCCCTGGGCTCCACCGAGATCGCGCGGGCCAACTGGGAGCACTTTGCCGTCGGCGCCGCCATCTCGGGCATTGTGCTCACCTGTGGCGAGAATGTGTGCGGCATCGATCCGGAGCTAGAGCTGGATCGCCATGGCAAGATCGTCGAGTCGCCAGAGCTGCGCCGCCGCGTGGATTGGTACCGCCGTTACCACAACGGCTATGGCGACATTCATGTGCAGATGAACGTCGAGGATACCCGCTTTGGCGTGGCCGAATTCGCCATCTCCAAGCTGGGCGTCGAGACCATCGAGCTCAAGTGGGGACAGGGCGCCAAGTGCATCGGCGGTGAGATCAAGGTGGATACCCTGGATCGCGCCCTGGAGTTGCAGGGGCGGGGTTATCTGGTCACTCCTGATCCTTCGCAGGGCGCCATGCAGCAGGCTTACAAGAATGGCGCCATCAAGCAGTTCGAGCGGCACTCGCGGCTGGGCTTTGTCGCCGAAGAGACCTTTGCTTCGGAGGTCGAGCGGTTGCGCAGCCTCGGCGCCAAACGTGTCACCCTCAAGACCGGCGCCTACCCGATGCGCGAACTGGCCATGGCCATCAAGTGGTCTTCCGATTGCGGCATCGACCTGCTGACCATCGACGGCGCGCCTGGCGGCACGGGCATGAGCCCCTGGCGCATGATGGTCGAGTGGGGCGTGCCCACCGTCTACCTCGAGGCCATGACCTATGAGCTGTGTGAGATGCTGGCGGCCAAGGGCAAGCACGTGCCCGACATAGCCATCGGCGGCGGTTTGTCCACCGAGGACCATCTCTTTAAGGTCATCGCGCTGGGTGCGCCACATGTCAAGGCCGCTTGCCTGGGGCGGGCGATCATGATCCCCGGCATGGTGGGCAAGAACATCGCTCACTGGCTCAAGGACGGCAATCTGCCCCGCAGCGTGTCGCAGTATGGCAGCTCGGTGGAAGAGATTTTTGTGAGCTATCAGACCCTCAGGGACCGCTTTGGCGCAGAGGTCGATGATTTGCCTCTGGGGGCCGTTGGGTTGTATACCTATGTGGACAAGCTGCGCGTCGGCCTGCAGCAGTTAATGGCCGGCAGCCGCAACTTTACGCTGAGCACCATCTCGCGGCATGATCTGGCAGCGCTCACGCGCGAGGCGGCCGATGTCACCGGCATCGAGTACGTCATGGATGCCTACCGCCAGGAAGCATTGGATATCATCAACAGCTAGTCAAGACCAGGAGTCTCTGCCGGGCGCTTGCGTCGGTGGTGACGCGAGCGCCCGGCCGATTGTGCTGCTCAGGTATGGGAAAAGATTCCGATGGACCGACATCGACGAAGCAGCGGAGAGGCGCGTCTGGATGCCATCATCCAGGGATTGCGTCTGGGCGATAACGTCGTCTGGCAAGTCGATACGCTGGAGGACTATTGCCGATTTGCCCAGGCTTTTGTCACCCAGGCGTTGAAAGAGGGCATGCCCTGCGTCTATATGCGCTTTGCGCCCCATCCGCCTCTTCTCGCCGAACACCCCGATGTGGAGCGGGTGCACGTCGATCCCGGGTCGGGGTTCGACGTCTTTAGCGCGCAGGTGCATCGCCTCATCGAGGCGCGGGGCCGTGGAGTGGCGTATGTGTTCGACAGTCTCTCTACCCTGGTTCAACCGTGGGCCACCGATGAGCTATTGGCCAACTTTTTCCAGGTGACCTGTCCCTACCTCTATGAGCTGGACACCATCGCCTACTTTGCGCTGATGCGCGGTAGCCATAGCGACGAAACGGTGGCCAAGATCGCCTCCACCACCCAGGTGATGATCGACCTCTACCACGTGGGCGGTGAGGCCTATGTGCACCCGCTAAAAGTGGTAGGGCGTTATGCACAGCAGATGTTCATGCCCACGCGGATCGAGGGCGAGATCTGGTCACCGATCTTTCAAACCGCACGCCAAGATGGCGCCCCCCAGATCGGAGGAGTGCTTGGCGCCGGACACGACACGCCCATCGCTCCCTGGGATAGCGTATACGCCCAACTGCTGCGCTGGCGTCAGGAGGCTGCCCCCGAAGAGAGCGGCAGCTCCGAGGTAGAGGCGCTCAAGATCGAGCTGCGTCGCATGCTCATGGGCGATGACGAGCATCTAGCCCCGCTCGCCGACCGCTATCTGACCGTCGATGACCTACTCGGCATTCGCCAGCGGCTCATCGGCTCAGGACGCATTGGCGGTAAGGCGGCGGGGATGCTGCTGGCGCGACGCATCCTGTGCGACGAGTCGGGCGACGTCGATGCCGACGATGGCATCGATTTTAGCCAAGTGCTAGAAGATCATGACTCGTTCTTTATCGGTTCTGATGTTTTCTTTACCTTCCTAGTGACCAATGGCCTCTTTCGCCGGCGGCTTGAGACGCAGCGACAGATGTCGCTGTCGCCAACGCCGCTCTCCCGCGAAGATTTCGCCCAGATCGAGGCGCAATTCATGGCCGGCGAGTTCCCCGACGGCATCCTGGCGCGCTTTCGCGAGATGCTGCTCCACTATGACGAGACGCCCATCATCGTGCGCTCCAGCAGCCTCTTTGAGGATGGCTTTGGCCATGCCTTTGCCGGCAAATATCGCAGCGAGTTCTGCGCCAACCAGGGTGATCTCGATGCGCGGCTGGAA
>SKLG01000299.1 GCA_007123335.1 Anaerolineae bacterium
CTATATAACAGGTACCACCATCCAGTGCGATGGAGGCATGGTCAAATCGCTGCTCTAAAAGCGCGCTGACGGCTGGTGGAGCGCGGGGCCGTCGATCCTGCGAAACACTCGCTCTCTCAAGAGGATAAAGCACATGTCTGTCTTTGCGGTCAAATCCCAGCACGGCGCGCCGACCCTCTTTATGGATGGCGCGCCGATCTTTGCTGGCCTCTATCTCACCGTGCGCAACTTTCGTCAACCAGCGTCGCCGGGCAGAATCGACGATCCTTACTTTGAGCAGTTCCGCGACGCCGGCTTTCACCTCTATTCGGCGCCGCTGCCCATCTCCTTTGACGACGTCTATGATCCCGACAGCGGCGATTTCGTCGCCGAGCGCCTGGCGCCCCTCGACATCCTGCGCCGCTACGCCGAGCTGGACCCCCAGAGTAAGTTCTTGCTGCGTGTGGGCACCGAACCGCGCGGCAAGGACTCGGCCTGGATCCAGCAGCACCCGGAAGAGTGCGAAGTGCTGGAGGCGCGGGCCAAGGGGATCTATGCCACTCCCTCTTATGCCTCGGAGCGCTGGATGGCGGACGCCGCGCGGTTCCTGCGGACCCTCATCGGCTACCTGTATGCCCACGATCTGGACCGGCACATCCTCGGCTACCTGATCTGTGGCGGCGACAGCGCCGAATGGGTCAAGGTGGGACCCATGGAGGATTGGGCCGGCGACTATTCCGTGCCCACGCAGCAGGCTTTTCACCGCTGGCTGAGGGAGCGCTACGGCGATGTGGAGGCGCTGCGCCGCGCCTGGGACGACCCCGCCGTGGATTTCGACCAGCCGCTGGTGCCCTCGCCCGAGGAGCAGAGCGCCACCGACTGCTTCTTGTTCAAGGATCCCCGACGACGGCGCAACGCCATCGACTATTTCCGCTTTCACGCCCACCTGGTCGCCAGCAACATCAACCAGTTGTGCGGCGTGGCCAAAGAGGCCTGTCGCGGCGAGCATCTGGTGGGCGCCTTTTACGGCTATTTGCAAGAGATCGTCTGGAACAATGGCTTCTTTGGGCAGCGCCTGGCCGACGCCGACGTGGCCCACGCCGCCGCCGCCCGCTCCGGCCACGCCGGGCTCCAAGAGGTGCTGGCCTCGCCCCACGTCGATTTCCTCTCCAGCCCCTATTCCTATGGCTGGCGCTGGCTGGGTGGCGAGGGCGGGTTCATGTCGCCGGAGGCTAGTGTCCGCCGCGCGGGAAAGCTGTGGATCAGCGAGGAGGACATGCGCACCCACCTCTGGCCGCCCGACTCTTTCTACGGCCAGGCGCGGAACACCGGCGAGACGGTGGAGATCCTCAAGCGCCAGTTCGCCAACATCCTCTGTCACGCCGCCGGAGCCTGGTGGAACGACTGGGGCCGGCGCGAGGGCGGCACCTGGGCCGAGCCTGCGATCATGGAGACCTTTCGCCGCTCGCTGGAGCTGGGCCGCCACCACCTGACCCTGCCCGACCGCTCCTCGGCGGCGGAGGTGGCCGTGGTCATTGACGCCGAGAACTGGTTCTATCGCTCGACGAGGAACAACCTCGACATCCCCATCTGGCGCAACCGCCACTGGGGCATCGCCCGCATGGGCGCGCCGGTGGACGCCCTGCTGCTCAGCGATCTGCTGGAGGGCCGCGCCGACGAGTACAAGCTCTACTTCTTTTTGAACGCCTTTCACCTGACGGCGGAGGAGCGCCAACGGCTCAAGGCGCTGCTGCGCCGCGATGGCAAGATAGCGCTCTGGGTCTACGCCCCCGGTCTGGTGAATGAAGAGATCTCTGTGGACCACTGCCGCGACCTCACCGGCATCGCCCTGCGCATGATCGAGCGCCAGTGGGGCGCCCACATCTATATCAGCGATTTCGCCCATCCCATCACCGCCAACCTGCCCACCTCGACCTTTTGGGGCACCGACATGCGGCTGGGGCCGCTCTTTACCGTGGACGACCCCGACGTCACCACGCTGGGCACGGTGGTGATCAACCAGGGGCGTTGCGAGCCGGGGTTTGTGCTGCACGAGGGAGAGGACTGGGCCAGCGTCTATAGCGCCGCGCCCAACCTGCCGCCGGGGGTGCTGCGCGAGGTAGCGCGCTATGCCGGCGTGCACATCTACTGCGACGCCGAGGATGTGCTCTATGCCGATCGCAACTACTTGATGCTGCACACCGTCCGCGCCGAGCAAAAGACGGTGCATCTGCCTCGCCCCGCCGACGTGTGGGAGGTCTACAGCCAATGCCAGGTAGGGCGCCAATGTACCTCTTTTCAGGATTGGATGGAGGCCGGGACGACCCATCTCTATTATTATGGGCCTGCGCCTCGGCCTTGAGCCGTACCTAATACACTGTCCCTACGTCATCATGGATGCCGTCAGCTTTCGCGCAGTATCAAGCTGCGCGGTGCATACGGCCGAGAGGAGCCTCATGCGCCTGTCCGTATATGTTCGCTTGCTGTGCGTCGTCGCCCTCCTGGGCGTGGGCCTGGCCGGGTGCGTCAGCGTCGAGCCCACCCCCACGCCCGAGCCGGTGACAATCCGCTACGCCAGCGTCGACGCCGACAACCCGCGCTATGCGTCGCTGATCGAGGAATTCCGTCAGCTCCACCCGCACATCATCATCGACATGGTCGGCGGGCGGGCCGATATCGCCGACGTGATCATGATGCCCCTGATGTTCATGGCCGAAGAGATTCAGAACCGGCGCGTCATCGCGCTGGACCCCTATATCGAGGGCGACCCACGCTTTGCGCCCGATGGCTTTATGCCCGGCACCATCGAGATGCTGCGCGACGAGGGCCGGCTGTGGGGCCTCCCGGCGGGCATCGATCCGCTGGTCATGTACTATAACCGCGATCTGTTCGACGCCGCCGGTGTGCCCTATCCCGAGCCGCGCTGGACCTGGGACGATTTCCTGTTCACCGCCTCGGCGCTCACCGATCCGCTGGGCGATGTGTACGGCTATGCGCCGGCGAACGATGGCCTCGATGTGATCGCGTTTCTCTATGCCCAGGGCGGCGGCTTTATGGACAGCCTGACCAACCCGACGCGCCCGACCTTTGACAACCCGCGCAACGCCGAGGCGCTGACACGCTGGCTAGCCATCGTGGAGACCCACCGCGTGACGCTCCCGCAGGAGGAGATGAGCCTCAGGGGCATCTCGCCGCAGCAGATGGTCTATACCGACATGGCGGCCATGTGGATGAGCTGGTTCAGCGATCGCGGGGGGAATGCTTCGTCGGGATTTGGCAATTGGCCGACCCCTTGGCAGATGTCCTGGGGCGTGGCTCCCGTGCCGCGAGGGACCACGTCCACCACCATCGCCATGGTGAGCGCCTATCTCATCTCGGCCCAGTCGGCGCAACCAGACGCCGCCTGGCAGTGGATCGCCTTTCTCAGCGAGCGCGCCGCTCACGAGGCGGCCCCGGCGCGCATGGAGGTGCTGGACTCGGAGGAGTATGAGCGGCTGGTGGGAGCAGATGTAGCCGACATGGTGCGCAGCGTCCTTGAGGATGCCCAGCTCATCTCGCCGCGCATCGCCGCCTATATGTCGGCATTCGATATGTTTGGCCGCCAGATGGAGAGGGTCTTTGGCGGGGCGATCACCATCGAGGAAGCTTTGGAGGCGACGCAAAGGGAGGCGGAAAGAGTAGGGCACTAGCGAACGCCAATGACTGATGCCGTCTCTAGCTACCCTACCCTTTCAGGGCAAGAAGCGAGTCTAGCCGATGCGCAAGATGCTTTCCGGTTCTCTTTAATGTAAAGCAGCCAGATGAACAAACTGTAACCTCAATATGACCAGATTGTCACACACAATGGCTCTTATTTAGAATATAATTCTATTTGAAACGACATTAGGTCCATAACAGTCAAAGGGCTTAGGGCTTCCCTGCCTTTAAAAGTGAGGTATCAGCTATATCGAAGCGCTTGGTATAAAAAGTCATGCACGTTATAGCTGATGCGCCAGATGCTTTCCCATCTTCTCCAAAGTGTAGGGTAGCTAGATGCTATCTGCAACAAATGAACGGAGCAACAAGGCTACAACGCAGGCAAGGAGGGAGGAAACGAGATGAAACGAGGGTGGGGCAGGATTCTGGCTCTGGTCCTCATCGGCTTGGTGATGCTGACCGGCGTCGCCTCGGCTCAGGCGGGGGAACGGGTCAGGAACGGGGGCTTTGAGGAAGGTTTTGTCGAGGGGGTCGGCGTAGGCTGGACGTCCTTTAACAACGGCGGCGACATCGCCTATGGCTTTCGCTCCGACGAATGGGACCCCGCCGTCTTTGAGGGCCAATTCTCCCAGTTGATCAATATGCACACCACATCCGTGGGCGGCAGCCAGAAGGACCGCTACGCCGGCATCTACCAGGTGGTGGATGTGGTGCCCAACGCCCGCTATATGTTCAGCCTCTATGGGCTGGTGCGCAGCACCGAGGGCACCGAGGGGCAATCCAGCTACAACTATCGCGTGGAGGTGGGCTTTGATTTCGACGGCGGCACCGATCCCTGGTCGGTGACCGAGTGGATCGAGATGGACCGCTGGCGCGAGCATCCCATGGATCGCCCAGGGCGTTTTGATTCCTTTGCCCGTGGCGTGACCGCCACCTCCAACAAGCTGACGATCTTTGTCCGCGTATGGAAAAAGTTCCCCACCGTCGGCGAGTCGGCGGTGGTGAACCTCGACGCCATCAGCCTGCTCGGCCCCGCTCCGGTAGGGGTTGTGCCCGCCGTTGCCGTGGATGTGCCCATGCTGCCCGAGACCGGCGTCACCAACGTGCTGCCCTTCTTGGGGCTGGGTTTGGGGCTGTTAGGCGCTGGCTTGACGGGGAGACGCCTGCTGAGCGCTCGCCGCTGATCCCGTTCTCGCGACCCCCCCAAAGGCGCCTTTGGGAGGGTGGGTTTTTGACATAGGCGATTTGACAGCCGCCTTTCTAGCTATTATATTAGGGATGTAAATGCCTAATATAATAGCTATTTACCTATAGGGAGGATGGCTTCAATGCCCAAAACCGTCTCTGCCACCGAGATGCAGAACCGCTTTGGCACGATAGCCGACTGGGCCGTCGAGTCCGAGGACGATGTCATCGTGGAAAGCCGGGGCACCCCGAAAGTGGTGCTTATCTCTTTTGCGGAATACCAAAAGCTCCGCCAGTGGCGCGAACAAGAGCGTCGACAGGAGGTGTTGCAGCGGATCAGGGCGCTCAGGGGGGAAGTGAGGGCGCGGAACCAGGACCTCTCCGAAGAGGCCGCCGATGCCTTGGCCGAGGAGATTCGCGAGGAAACCGTTCGCCGCATGGTGGAAAAGGGCGATGTGACGTTTGAGGATCGTTAGGCCGATGCGTGTTCTGCTGGATGCCAACGTCCTCATCAGCTATCTGCTGACCCCGGCGCAAAATAGCGCCGTCACGCGCATTATGGATGCGGCAGTGCTGGGCGAATACCAGCTTTTGATGCCCGAAGCGCTTCTCGATGAGCTAGCCGAGACCGTCCGCACGCACGAACACCTGACCCGCCGCATTCCAGAAAAAGTCATGCGCTCCTTTATGGATTTACTCCTGGAGGTCGCCGAGATCATCCCCAAGATCACCGAGCCCATTCCGGCGTTGACGCGGGACCCTGAGGACGACTATTTGATCGCCTATGCGCTGATCGGGCGGGCGGAGTACCTGGTCACGGGGGATCGGGATCTTTTGGTGCTCGAAAGGGTAGAATCCGTCGCTATCCTCACGCCCAACACCTTCAAAGAGCTTTTGAGCGAAAGCTAGCCCCCCAGACCGTCGCCCAAGGGACTTTGCCGACAGGTTGACGCCAGCCCGCGAGCGCCCTATACTCTCAGCCAGTGACATTCATGCACCTGAGGAGGACGAGCGGATGAAGATCTCCTGCCTGCAAGAAAATCTATCCAAAGGGATAGCGATTGTGAACCGCGCCGTGGCCACCCGTAGCACGTTGCCGGTGCTCTCCAACATCCTCCTTTCCACCGACGAGTCGCGGCTCAAGCTCTCGGCCACCAACCTGGAGATCGGCATCAACTGCTGGATCGGCGCCAAGGTGGAGCAAGAGGGCGCTACCACGGTGCCGGCGCGGCTGCTGGCCGACCTGGTCAACTCCTTGCCCGCCGAGCGTGTGGATATGGAGCTGATCACCCGCACCCAGACGCTGAACCTCAAGGCCGGCCGCTTTGAGGCCAACATCAAGGGGATCGACGCCCAAGAGTTCCCCCTCATCCTGGTGCCTGAGGAGGACATGCGGGTGCAGATCGACCCCGATGTGCTGCGCCAGATGATCGACCGCGTGGCCTTTGCCGCCGCCAGCGACGAGAGCCGCCCGGTGCTCACCGGCGTGCTGGCCGATTTCAGCGACGACGGCCTCACCCTGGCCGCCGCCGACGGCTATCGCCTCTCGGTGTGCACGACCGAGCTGGAACAGGCGCCGGAGCAGCCCACCAGCGTCATCATCCCCGCCAGGGCGCTGCAAGAGCTGCGGCGCATCAGCGGCGAGCAGGAGGAGCCGGTGGAGATGCTGGTGTCCTCGGGCCGCAACCAAGCCTATTTCCACCTGAAGGATATCGATCTGGTCTCGCAGCTCGTCGAGGGCACCTTTCCCGCCTACCGGCAGATCATGCCCACGACGTTCAACACCGAGACCATCGTCAGCACCGCCGACCTACTCAAGGCGGTGCGCATGGCCTTTATCTTTGCCCGCGACGCCTCCAACATTGTGCGGGTGCAGATGGTCCCCGGCGGCGAGAACTCGGGGCGCATGATCATCTCGGCCACCTCGGCGGAGCATGGCGACAATGTGAGCGAGATCGACGCCACCGTCGAGGGCAAGCCTATCGAGATCGCCTTTAACGCCCGCTACCTCATCGACGCCCTGGATGTGATGGACACGGCCCAGGTCTCGATCCAGACCCGCGACGCCTCCAGCCCCGGCACCTTCAAGCCGGTGGGCGGCGGCGATTTCGTCCACATTATCATGCCGATGCACATTCCGCGCTAGCGAGACGATGTACCTGACGCACCTCTCGCTGACCCATTTCCGCAACTATACGCGCCTGGAGCTCGACCTCTCGGCGCGTGTGCATGTCATTCGCGGCGACAATGCCCAGGGCAAGACCAACCTGCTCGAGGCGATCTATTACCTGGCCACCACCCGATCGCCCCTCACCTCCACCGACCGCGAACTCATCCAGTGGCAGGCCCACGATGAGGTGATCCCCCACGCCCGCGCCCGCGCCGTCTATGTCCGGCAGGGCGA
>SKLG01000252.1 GCA_007123335.1 Anaerolineae bacterium
AAATCCAGGCCGATCTCACCATGCAATGTGGGCCGATACCCGCCTAAAGATCGAAACGGTATCGCCGCTTCGAGAGTATAGCCGTCGTTGGTCTGCCGAACGCGCACGATGGCATCCGCGCAGGGTGCACCCGAGGGCAGCATCATCAGATTCTCTTGGCCATAGGCCAATCCGATGCGCTTGTCGGCGGCAAGATATCCGGGCCCACGCCCGGGCGCGTCTTGATCGGCCCCGCTAAAATAGAGCTCAAAGGCATCGCCCGTCCACACTCCAGAGGGCGACAACGAGCCAGGGATAAGCACATCATCCCACACTCTGGCAGCAAGGTATAGGTTCTCATTGTCGTAGGCGGCCACCGTCTCAAAGCGCACCGGGCTGAATCCCCCCGACGGTGTGCCAGTCTGACAGAACTGCTCACTATCCTCGACGCGCAACCAGGCGCGATCTCCCCATTCAGAGACGTCTCCATCGATCACCATCGCCGCCGGCGGAGGCCTCAGAACCACCGCCTTGCGAAATAGCGTGTGCTTCCGGCCGGGAAGCTTGAACGCGCGCGCCACATCGCTAACGGGGTGGCCAACAACCTCTATTTTGGAAAGGTCCGTCTCGCCGAGCCCCCGACCCTGGGCATAAACCAGATGGCGGATGCGGTCCGGCTCGAATCCCATGATCGCCGATGCCACCGCATCGATGGCCACCGGATCGGTGCTTGCCAGCACGAGGCCCAGCTCGACGGGGTCCGCCCCCCATGGCCCCATCCCCTCACCGGCCAGGATTGAATCCATGATGACGAGGTCCGGCTGGCGCGCCATGTTGATCTGCGCGATCGTCTTGTGTATGCCATACTCTCTATGAAAGCGATCGCGCCAACCCAAATTGGGGTTCGTGGCGTACACGCCGATGGGAGGCACGCCCACCGCGTTCTTGAGCGCTCCGGTCATCCCCGTTGTGGAATGGGTCTTGAGCTTGGGGATGGTGATCACGACATCGGCCTCCATATAGGCGCGCGGAAGCACCAGCGGCTCGCCATAGGGCCAGAGGGAGTTTGCCACCGAGACCGATACCAGCGGAGTGGATAGCGCGCTGAAATCGATAAACTCGACGCTGGGGATGTTGGCCGTGTAACCTGCCTGCGCATAGTGGTTGACGCCGCGTTCGGGGCTCTCTCCGATCAACACCCGCCCCGCGCCAGCCTCCTGGCAGAGCAACGCAACGGCCCTGGTCACCTGCCATGAGGTGATCTCGTGCTCATCAAGCCCCAGGCCGAGGTTGGGCTTGAGCAGGCAGGTTGCTCCAGGCCTTATAAGCTTTGCCAATCCATCCCCGCCAAGCGCCGAGGTTACCGCATCGCGCACCGCGGCCTCTACGCTCTGGCTGGTCGGTGGCTGCGTGGATCGCGCAATGGCCACGATAGAGTCCGATGGGGCTCGGGGCTCTGCGGCCACCATGGAACCTACGCTCAAAAGCCGCATAATGGCGACCACGCAGAGTGGAAACGCCAGCAAGAGGATGGTCATATAGACAAGCCGACTGCGTCTCATCGTTTGTTGGCCTCATGCAGATGCATGCCCCGCCCTATCGCCTGCGGGGATCATGCCCAAGCGAGCCATCCCATCAGGATGGCGCTACAAAGCGCGATACCCAGAAGAATACCGATGGCTCGCGGCTTCAATAGGCAGCTCAGGCCTGCCAGATTGCGAATAGTGGTCACCTGGCCAAAGGTGACATAGGCCAATAGCGCGCCGCCTGACATGCCCGCTTGAGCGAATAGCTCCGCAGCAACCGGCAGCGTGCTTGGGCATTGGTGCACGCCGGCCCCGAGTATAGCCGCAGCGGGTACGGCAAAGGGGCCAAGATATCCCATCGTTCGAACCACCGCATTCGCTGGCAGAATGACGGTCAGCCACGCCACGATCAACAGTGCCAGTACAAAATGCGGCGCCATGGCCGTGAGATGACGTCCCAGCCATGTGAAATAGGCCGCCAGCGTCTGGCTCTCGGGTTGCTTGGCCTCTGTGCGAGGTGGCCAAGCGTGAGACCTTAGCACGCTTACGGGGCTCATCCGCGTCAACGCCACGCCTGCCCCACAGGCGATGATCAAGGCGATCACGACTTGAAGGATCACCAGACGTATCCCCATGGCAACCAGTCCAAAGGTCAACGCCGCCGGGCTCATCATCACACTGCCCAAAGCCAGACCGACGGCAAAGGAGCGAGAGCGTTTCGCCTGAAGCAGCAACCCGAGGGTGGACGTCAAGCTGAGCAGCGGAAACGGCGATACCAGCCCCAACACGGCGCCGGCCGGCATCCCCAGCGCTCGGTGGTGCCACTCGTCATCGGATCGAGACCCGGATATCCAGGCGGTGACCCAGGATCTGCCGAACCAGGTCAAGCTGGCGGTAACCCACAGACCGATGAGCCAGATAGGGGCCAATGCCCGAGACAACGCTATGAACTGGCTGTACGCCAGATCGGTCCTGGCATAAAGATCGGCTAGCGCGAGGCCCATAGAGGATGCCCCTGATCAGTACCCGGTGGATTCGCTGAGCGCAGTATAGCGCTTCTCCTCCTGTGCGACAATCGCACCATTCCAAGAGGCAAAAGCAGTGTCATGGACGAGAAGCCCTATGAGCTGCTTCGTCGATCGCAACGCGATGTGTTATAATGAGTCGAAGGAGGATAGAACCCCATGAGCGAGCGCAAACGTCTGCTGTTGATCGATGGCCATGCCCTGGCTTACCGCGCCTATCACGCCATCCCACCCTTGACCAGCCCGTCGGGTGAGCCGACCAACGCGACCTTTGGCTATGCCAATATGCTGCTCAAGGCGATCGACGACTATCAACCCGACTATGTGGTGGCCACGTTCGATTCGGGCGTCACCTTCCGCCACCAAGAGTATACTGAGTATAAAGCCACCAGGGCCGAGATGCCCGACGATCTGCGCGCCCAGATAGACCGTATCCACGAACTCACCAAGGCGCTGGGCATCCCCATTCACTGCGTCGAGAACTATGAGGCTGATGATCTTTTGGGCACTCTGGCGCGCCAGGCCGAGCAGCAGGACCTCGAGACGATCATTGTCACCGGCGACGGCGACACGCTACAGCTCGTCTCCGAGCGCACCAAGGTGCTCATGCCCCGGCGCACCTTTGGCGATATACAGCTCTATGATGCCGAGGCGGTGCGCGACCGCTACGAGCTAGAGCCCGAGCAGCTCATCGACTACAAGGCGTTGGTCGGCGATTCCTCCGACAATATCCCCGGCGTGCGCGGTGTGGGCGACAAGACGGCCACCCGTTTGTTGCAGACCTATGGTTCGCTCGATGCGATCTATGAGCACCTCGACGAAATCTCGCAGACCCGCTTTCGTAACGCCCTGGCCGAAGGTCAAGACGAGGCGCTGCTTAGCAAGCATCTGGTCACCATCGTGCGGGATGTGGATGTGGATCTGGATCTCCGCACAAGCCGGTGGGGCGATTTTGATCGTGAGACGGTGATGGACCTGTTGCGGGAGTTGGGCTTTCGCACCCTCGTCGATCGTATCCCCGGTGGAGGCAACAACTCGGGCCAGCAATTGGGGCTCTTTGGCGAGATACAGGAGGAGGACAGGCCAACCTCGGGCGACTATCGCTGCATCGATACGCCAGAAGCGCTGAGCCGGCTGGTGGCTCGTCTGCAAAAGGCCGACCGTTTCGCCCTGGACACCGAGACCACGAGCACCGACGCCATGCGCGCCGATCTGGTGGGCATCTCTGTCGCCATAGAGCCTGGAGTCGCCTATTACGTGCCCGTAGGCCATGACCGATCACTGGCTCGCGGAGAGCAGGTCAGCCTCGCCCAGGTGCGCGACGCGCTGGCCCCGATCCTGGCCGACGAGAGCATCGGCAAGGTGATGCATAACGGCAAGTTCGACATGGTCATCCTGGCCCGTCACGGGATGCCGGCGCGCGGGCCATTGTACGATACGATGGTGGCCGCCTGGCTGCTCAGCCCCTCGGGACGGGGTATCGGCCTCAAGGAGCAGGCCTGGCAGCACCTGGGGGTCGAGATGACCGGCATCGAGGCGCTGATCGGCTCGGGCCGCAACCAGATCACCATGGCTCAGGTGTCCATCGCCAAGGTCTCGGACTATGCCGCTGCGGACGCCGACATGACGCTGCGTCTGCTTGATGTGTTGCGCCACGACTTGGAGGAGCGCGATCAGTGGGGCCTCTTTACCGAGATGGAGATGCCCCTGATCCCGGTGCTGGTGGCCATGGAGATGCATGGCATGGTCGTCGATGTCTCTTATCTCGACACCATGTCAGAGATCATCAACGACCGTCTGGACGAGCTGACCGCCGAGATCTATCGTCTGGCCGGCCACGAGTTCAATATCGCCTCGACCCAGCAGCTTGGTCAGGTGCTCTTTGACGAGTTGGGCCTGCGGGTCGTCCGCCGCACCAAGACCGGTTACTCAACCGCCCAAGATGTGCTCGAGACGCTGGCCGGCGAGCACGAGATGATTGGGCTGATCCTAGAATACCGCCAGTATGAAAAGCTGCGCGGCACCTATGTCGACGCGCTGCGTGGGCTGATCCATCCCGAGACGGGGAGGGTGCATACTTCCTTCAACCAGACGGCCACGAGTACCGGGCGCCTCTCCTCCAGCGATCCCAATCTGCAGAACATCCCTGTGCGCACCGAGCTGGGGCGCCAGGTGCGCCGCGCCTTTATTGCTCCTGAGGGGCACCTGTTGCTCGGCTGCGACTATTCGCAGGTTGAGCTGCGTGTGCTGGCCCACGTCTCGCAGGATTCCGAGATGCTGGCCGCCTTTCGCCGCGATGAGGATATCCACGCCACCACCGCCGCCGCTATCTATGGCGTGGCGCTGGAGGAGGTGACGTCAGAGCAGCGCAGCACGGCCAAGGCGATTAATTTTGGTTTGATGTACGGTATGTCGGGCTTTGGGCTCGCCAAGCGTACCAACCTGGATATTCCCCAGGCCGAGGCCTTTATTCAAACCTACTTTCAACGGTTCCAAAAGGTCAAGGAATACCTGGACGAGACGATCCGCCAGGCGTCGGAAAAGGGCTATGTGGAGACGCTCATGGGCCGGAGGCGCTACTTCCCTGAATTGCGCATGCCCGGTGGTAACGCCCAGATCCGCCGCGCTGCCGAGCGCGCCGCTGTAAATATGCCGATTCAAGGGAGCGCCGCCGACATTATCAAGCTGGCCTCCATCGTGCTGCACCAACGCTTGCAGGAGCGTGGATTGCGCGCGGCGCTGTTGCTTCAGGTGCACGATGAGCTGGTGTTGGAGGTGCCCGAGGAGGAGCTGGACGAGACCCGCGACCTGGTGGTGGAGACAATGAGTGGCGCCTATGCCCTCAGCGTGCCCCTCAAGGTTGACGTCAATGTGGGCAAGAACTGGATGGAGATGAAGTGACGACGGCCGCCGAGGTGCCGGGCACTTTCCGCGCCGTCTGCGGCGCCAGTGCCCGGCACCTGAGAACGAGAGGACTATGCGATCATGATCGATGACCAACTGGCCGGGGCTGTGGCCGCGGCGCTCAAAAAGGCTCAGCAACGGAACAAGTTGCCCCCCTTTGATCTGCCCACCTCCATACCGGTGGAGCGGCCCAAGCAGGCCGGCATGGGCGATTTCGCCACCCCGATCTGTCTGCAACTGGCTCGCTATGCGCGTATGGCGCCGATCCAGATCGCCGAGATCGTGGCCGATATTCTGCGTGAGCGCCATGTAGACAATCTGCCCTTTCTGGCGTCGGTAGAGATTGCCCATCCCGGCTTTATCAACTTTCGCCTCGACGAAGGCTGGCTGCAAGAGCAGGTGCCGGTCATCCTGGCCGCGCCTGACACGTTTGGCGATGTGGACCTGGGCCAGGGCGCCCGCGTCCAGGTCGAGTATGTCAGCGCCAACCCCACCGGCCCGCTGCACATGGGCTCGGCGCGCAACGCCGTGCTGGGCGATGCGCTGGCCTCGACGCTAGAGGCCGCCGGCTATACGGTGCAGCGTGAGTACTATGTGAACGACGCCGGCAGTCGCGTGCAGGTCTTTGGCGAGACGTTGCTGGCCCGCTATGCCCAGGCGCTGGGCCACGAGGCCAAGCTGCCTGAGGAGGGCTATCACGGCCAGTATATGATCGAGTTGGGGCAGCAGATCGCCGCCGAGCATGGCGAGCGCTTTTTACAGATGCCCAGAGAAGAGGCGGTGCCGGCGCTGGGCCGTCTGGGCATCGAGGCCGTCATCGCCGACGCGCGGGCCGATCTGGCGCTCCTGGGCATCGAGTACGATGGCTGGTTCTCCGAGCAGTCGCTCTACGACCGGCGGCTCAACGAGACGATCATGACTATGCTGCGCCAGGGCGATTACCTTTATGTGCACGAGGGCGCGGTGTGGTTTCGCGCCACGGCGCTGGGCGGCGACAAGGACGAGGTCGTCATCCGCTCCAACGGCACACCGGGCTATTTCGCCTCGGATATCGCCTACCACTATGAAAAGTTTGTCGAGCGCGGCTTTGATCGCGTCATCGATGTGTGGGGCGCCGACCATCAAGGCCACGTGCCGAGGATGAAGGCGATGATGCGCGCTCTGGACCTCGACCCGGAGCGGCTGACCATCATCATCTATCAGCTCGTCACCCTCAAGCGCGGCGGCGAGATCGTGCGCCTGTCCAAGCGCACCGGCGACATGATCACCCTGCGCGAGGTGCTGGACGAGGTGGGCGCCGACGCCATGCGCTATTTCCTGCTCTCTCGCTCCGCCGACAGTCAGATGGATTTCGACATCGATCTGGCCAAGGAGCAGTCGGACGAGAACCCGGTCTACTATGTCCAGTATGCCCACGCTCGCATCTGCTCCATCCTTCGCCATGGGCAGGAAGTGCTTGGCGGGGCGCTGGGTGCAGGCGATGACGCGTCGGGCCTGACACCCACGGATGTCGACCTGAGTTTGCTGACCAGCAAAGCCGAGCTCGACCTCATTCGCCAGATGCTGCGCCTGCCCGAGACGGTGCGCCTGGCGGCGATCCAGCTTGCGCCGCACCACCTGACCTACTATGCCTACGAGCTGGCCCAGGCCTTTCACGCCTTTTATCGCGATTGCCGCGTGGTGAGCAACGAGCCAGGCGAGGCCGAGATCACCCGCGCGCGCATCGCGCTGGTGACGGCCTGCCGGGCGGTGCTGGCCCGCGTGTTGGGGCTGATGGGCATGAGCGCGCCGGAGACGATGTAGCGTGAGCAAGAGTCGTGC
>SKLG01000315.1 GCA_007123335.1 Anaerolineae bacterium
CATCGAAAAGCTGGCCTACCTCAAGATGATCCTGGCCCTGGCCCACGAGACCCGCCTTTTCGAGTTCCCCTATGACTGGCGGCGCCACCTGGAGTGGAACGCCAGGCTGCTGCATCAGGCCATCGATCGCTGGTCACAGATCGACCCGGAGCGGCGCTTTGTCCTCATCGGCCACAGCATGGGCGGAATGCTGGCCCGTACCTACATGGCGCTCTATCCCCGCGAGGCCGAGCGACGCATTCAGCGGCTTATCCTGCTGGGCTCGCCCTTGTATGGTTCGGCGCTGACGATTCTGCTCTTTCGGGGTCAGACGCTGCCGGCGCAGATTGTCTCGCGGCTGCACGAAAACAATAATGTGGTTGGCCTGGCGGCGAACATGCCCTCCGCCTACCAGCTCTTGCCCCCGCCTCCCGAGTTCTTTCCAGAAGGGCGCGCCTATCCGGTGAACTGGGATCTTTATGACGCCCGCGAGTGGGGGGTGCCCATCGTACGCCAGGACTATTTGGACGACGCCAAGAGCTGGCATCGATTGGTGGCCGGCTCTGACCCTCAGGTGCCGATGGTCCAGATTGCCGGCTGCCACCGGCGAACGCTTACCGATGTGTGGCGGTCCCATAGCGACGAGAAAGAGACGGCGGGCGGTGGCGGTACGGAGGGGCCGAACCTGACGCTGGTGCATCAGCAAGCCGGCGAGGATTCGGGTGATAACTCGGTGCCCCTCTGGTCGGCGCGCTGTGAGCACCATGGCATCTACTATATCGAAGAAGAGCACCAGTTGCTGCCGCGAAACAGCGAGGTGATCCAGGCGACGCTCTGCTTGATACGCGGCGACAAACCACAGCTATCCCAAGAGCTACCGCAGCCCAGTGGGCGATCGGGCTCTCTGCGCGGGACATCGCTGGTGGAGCATGTGGCCGAGTTGCGGGAGCATATCGAGGCCGGCGTTCTGCTGGGTGAGGATCTGGATCGCCTCTTTTTCGCCCGCTGAGGCCATTGTGGAAGGAGATCATGACCATGCGTAAGTCCGGCGCGGTGCGAACTCTGGATGCCCCGCCATATCGCATCGACGAGGCCATATACCGGCGCTTTGATCCGCGAAACACGATCTTTGGGCGGCGTCATTGGGACCGCGAGGCGCCCTTTTATGGCCAGGACGTGCACGACCGCGCCGGCGAGCGGATGGCGGGCCAAGAGGGCTGCGCCGATGCCGGCTACTCACGCGTCGAGTTTGCCAGGGCGCGGGCGGCGTGGACCGTCGCCGATCACTTTGCGGGGGCCTATAGCTGGGAGCGGCTGGGCGAGCCCGAGGATGGGCTGGCCGACACGCCGCCAGAGGTCGCCCCGGCGGACGAGATGGCGGCCACGGTGCGCGCCACCGCCCACGCTTTTGGCGCCGATCTGGTGGGCATCTGCCGCGTCGATCCGCGCTGGCTCTATGACGTGACGCCGGCTACGGTGCGCGATGCCGGCCGCTATGCCAAGGCGGCGGTGCCGTCGGGCTATGACCATGCCGTGGTGATGGCCGTAGCCATGGATGCCGAGGCCATCCGCACCTCGCCGGGGTATGCCGCCGCAACGGCCACCGGTGTCGGCTATTCGCGCATGGCCTTTGTCGCCTCGTGCCTGGCCCAGTTCATCCGCAACCTGGGGTATCGCGCGCTGCCCATGGGCAACGACAGCGCCCTGAGCATCCCTCTGGCCATCGACGCCGGGCTGGGCCAGCTTGGCCGCAACGGGCTGCTGGTGACGCCCGAGTTTGGCCCCTGTGTGCGGTTGTGCAAGGTGCTCACCGATCTCCCGCTGGCCCCCGATCGGCCCATCGAGTTCGGTTTGTGGGATACCTGTCGCCGCTGCCGGCGCTGTGCCGAGGCCTGCGCTGCTGGGGCCATCTCCACCGACGCCGAGCCGACGCTGGATGTCGTCTCGCGCTCCAACAACCCCGGCATTTTACGCTGGCCGGTGCATCACGACCGCTGCTATATGTTCTGGGTGCAGAATGGGGCCTCCTGTTCGAGCTGTATCGCGGCGTGCCCCTACACGCCCTTGTGACGGAATCCTCTCGCCGAACGAGGGACCGTTTCCCTGCCTTGGTCTCGCGTTACCTGCACGTGCTTGGGCGGCGCGTAGTCACTGGCCCGACCGATAATCCACCGCGTGCGACATAGACACACACAATCCAGATGTGATAGCAGGTCGGATCTGTCGGACCATCAACCGTTGGTGTAGGGGTTGGGGTTGCCGTTGGCGATGTGGCGGGAATCGTTAGTGGCACAGTGGGAATCGTCGGTGGCGGCGCCGGGGTCAATGGGTGCAGCGTATACTCGCACGCCCCAATATCGGGGCTGGCTCCTCTGGAAACCCCGAAATAATCCTCCTGCACCTCGGCCATCAGCCTGGCCCTACCGATCGCCGGCGAGTCTGCCAACAACCTGAACCACTCTGCGGTCAAGAGGCCGGGTTGAACAAGCCCGACCTGGGCCAACTTGGGGTTCCCAATGACATCGCTCGGCCTTGAGGCCATTGCCGGAGGCGCCTTTGACCAGAGGTTATGGGAGAATACCACATTCATGCGGCGAGGCATGATGGCCACCGGCAGGGCGTCATCCTGCCTGATAATATTATTCTCAAAGCGTACATTTTCGTGGGAGCCATTATCTATAATGATGCAAGCATCTCCAGTACTATTCACAAAGGTGTTGTGGGCGATGAGAACATTCTTCATCCCGCCGCCTTGTACACCTTGCCACCAGTAATAGTTGCGGTTGGTGCCGACTACCAGGTTATTGATGATGATGATGTTGCTCGAAGGAGGAGCGTATCGTTCATCGCCCATCATGATCCCCACACGAGAACCCGCTTGCATGACTGTGCCCGTCCCATAGATCAAGTTGCGCTGGCACAGTACGTTCGTTGCATCCGAAATATAAATGTTGGTATGGTTATCGTATACGACATTGTCTTCTATAAGGGTTCTATTCGCCTCATAGGTGGATATGCCCTCTCCCCAGTTATGATATACAATATTTCTGCGTATGATAGCATGGTTCGGGTGTCGGGCTGCGCTGAGGCCTGATGCCCAGCCGTCGCGCTGGGTGATGCCATACTCGTTCGAGGCACAGTTCCACCAGACGCGGCTATCCTCGACGATGCCATAGTCACCACTGATAAGGATGCCATTCTCCTTGTTGTGATGGACATTCAGGTTGCTCACCCTGTTGTGCTCACCGCCAAGTACGACGCCCATCCAATTCGAGTACCGGATCTCTAGCCCCGAGACCTCAATATAGCTCCCCGCGAGATGCAAGAGCACCCCCCAATCCACCGAGGGTAGCCGGTAGTTGTCTCCGTCGATGATCGGCTTTTCGTCGGGATAGGCCATGACCTTGATCGGCCGACTCGCCGTTCCCGAGTTGGAGATACTGACGTCTTCGTGATACACACCCTCGCGAATATATAGCACATCGCCAGCGCTCAGCACGCTCACGCCCTTGCCGATGGTCCTGAAGGGCTGATCGATGGTTCCAGGGTTGGTATCATCGCCTGCTACCGAGACATAAAAGGTTTGCGCGTCTTGCGAGGAAACGGGTACAGACGTCAGCGCAATCGCTACCAAGCAGGCGCATACGACTAGCACTCTTCCGAGAATCGGTTTCACCGTAGTCTATTCCTCTGGCAGTGATCTCCAGTGCCTCTAGGTTCCGACAAGATAGGCCTCGACAAGCTCGGGCCACGTTAGCATGTCGTCATCCTCTGCCAGAACCCGTTGTATATGACCATCTGATGTGAGGAAGGCATAGTTATTGTAGCGCGGCTCTCGGTAATCCAAGATCTCGCCCGAAGCGAGAGCATCCAGGATCTCTGCCACTCCATCCTCGACGGTATACTGTGGTTCAAAGCCGAGGATATCGTGAATCTTGTCAAAGCGCACACGATAGTTGCGGTTATCCTCCTGGGGCTGGGTCACGACCCGCGCGTCAGGCACCATGCGCTGGATGATGGGCCCCAGGGCGGCGATCTGATAGTTCTGCTCATTCGAGCCCACGTTGAGGATCTGTCCACGAACATCGTCCAGCGGCGCCTGGAGGGTCAGGAGGATCGCCTGGGCCACATCGCGCACATGCACCAGCGGCCGCCATTGGGCGCCGCCAAAGATGCCCACCTCGCCATCCTGAAAAGCCTTGGCCGTCAACAGGTTGACCACCAGGTCAAAGCGCGCTCGCCCAGAGAGGCCATAGATGGTGCCAAAGCGCAAGATCGTCGGCGCAAAGTTGGCATCGCCCAGGCCCAAGAGCACCTTCTCCGAGGCCAGTTTGGTGCGCGCATAGAGGGATAGAGGATTGAGCGCTGCCTCTTCATCCAGGAGCTCATCGCTGGCGCCGTACACGCTGCACGTCGAGGCAAAGAGGAAGCGCCGGACGCCATACCCCTTGCTCACCCTGGCGATGTTGCGCGTGGCCTCCAGATTGATCTTGACGGTCAGATCCTCGCATACCTGGCAGGCCGAGTCGCCGACAATAGCCCCCAGATGAACCACCGCATCCATGCCTTTGACGGCGCCGACCACCTTGTCTATATGGCGAAAATCTTCTGCGATCAGCTCAAAGTGGGGATGGGCGTAGAACGGGGCGATCGCCTCGTCGCCGTAGAGAAGACAGTCCAACACGCGCACATGGTAGCCCAGTTCCAGCAGTCGGGCCGTCAACGCCGATCCGATATATCCCGCTCCGCCGATGATGAGCACGTTGCGGATCTCTCTGGAGGTATGCATGGGTAGGTAGTGACGCTCCATATCCAGTGCTCTCCACCAAATCATGAATGTCAGACGCGCCCCACCTACAAATAGAATAGTGAGCATCAAGCTCAAGATAATGATACTCATCCAAGTGCTAACTAGATCATGAAAAAGAAACAAAGAAGCTCCAAAGGTTATGTAGCTGATGCCAACGGATTTCGCGATTGTGGCGATCTTGTAGCGGTGACGATAGGCCCGGCTGTAGGTATAGACGCCATTAACGTAAAACGTAGCCACGCTTATGGCCGTCAACAGCCATCCCGTCCGCAGATAGGCCCATACGTAGGAGAGAAGCGTCGAGGTCGATGCTGTGCTGCCTGCGACGGATACCGCCCACAAGTACCGCATCAAGAACGCGATCACCAGCGCCATATTGATCAAGATCACATCCGCGACCATCCGCACAGCCATCTCACGGGTTGGCCATCTATATTGACGCAGGCGATAAGCGAGTCTATCCCTTGTCCTGGCCACTACCGGAAGTGCTTTTAACATGGATACCCCCTATATCATACCCTGAATATCAACCAATACCTCTTGGGCTGAAATGTGGAGGCTCACATCAGGCAGACTTTTTGCCAGGCTCAGACGTTCCCGATCTGTGCATCCTCTTGAGTCGATGGTTGCTAGAGTGTTTCTGCCGCTCCTTCACTCAACCCACCTTCTCTAACCATTCTTCACGCCAGAAGAAATGGCATGAACGATCACACGGTCCAAATTCTGCGGTGCCCTGACAATACAAGCCTTCCAAGAGCACGATTCCCCGGGAGCGCTTCACCCGCAGGTCGCGCTCATCCACAAAGCGTCGCATCGGCTTGAGTACCCGCTGCTCGGTGCCACAATACTGGGCCATCTCGGGCATAAAGGTGCAGCCCTTGAGCTGGTGCCACTGGTTGAGCGTGGCCTCGATCTCGGCTCGCGATCGAACGCGGCTCAAGTCACCGGCCTTGAGCGAACGGACCTGCTCTGGAAGGATCACCGGCCTCGTGGGTCTGCCCTGCATGCCGGCAATCCAGTTCAGGAGTCGATCGCTCTGTATCTTGAGCACCCTTTCATGCGCCGGGCTCAAATGCCTCCGGATTAAGAGCTTGATGCGCCTGGTCAGCGTCGCGGGGGGCGCAGATACGCGCCCCTCAGCCATGCGATGCACGCATGGGAGCTGACAATCCTGCTGTGTTTGTCGTATCTGCATCTCTGGCTCCTTCCCAACCGCCTGCATCATATATCGAGCCTGATGAAGCGGCTCTTACGATGCCACAGAATCCTCCGCCTGCGATTCAGAATGACCGGTCGCTGCTGGCATCACATGCGGCTCCCTGGCCGGCTCGTTCTTGTCCAAGAGCGCCAAGAAGGTTCGTGCGACCAACATGATATCCAGCCACAGCGACCGTTGCGCAATATAGTGCAGATCCAGGGACAGTTTCTGTGGCATAATACGGTTTATATATTCCTCTTCCATATTGACACAGTTCTGTAATAATGCCTCCTCATGTCGATAGGCGATTTGTGTCGCGCCCGTGATGCCCGGCCTCACGGTCAGCACCAATCGCTGCTCCGGCGTATAGTGCTCGACGTAACAGGGCGCCTCGGGGCGGGGGCCCACCAGGCTCATCTCTCCGCGCAGCACGTTCAAGAGTTGAGGGATCTCGTCCAGCTTCCACTGGCGCAGGATGCACCCGACCCGTGTGACTCTGGGATCCCGACCGCGCGTCAGCGCCGACCCCATACGATCGGCATTGAGACACATGGTGCGGAATTTGAGCATGCCAAAGGGCACGCCATCCTTGCCGATGCGCTGGCCACGGTAAAAGACCGGACCCGGCGAATCGAGCACCACTGCCACGCCCACAATCAACCACACCGGCGAAAGCAGGATCAGCGCCACCAGCGCAACGGCGATATCAAAGAGTCGTTTGGCCATCGTCACCTCTCACTTTTTATGCATATCGATCACCCGTTTCACGGCGGTGATCACGTCGTGCACATCCTCTTCGGTCATCTTGGGATAGAGGGGGAGCGAGATGATGCGGTCGTACACGTGCTCGGCCTTGGGATAGTCCCCTCGGGCATAGCCGTAGGTGTCGCGGTAATAGGGGTGTAGATGCACCGGGATGAAATGCACGCTGGTGCCGATATTCTCTGCGCGCAGCGCCTCGATGAACTGGCTGCGGTCGATCGTCAGGCGCTCCAGGTTGAGCTGGATGACATAGAGATGCCAGGCGTGGCGGATGCCCTCGTTCACGAGAGGGATGCGCACCTCGGGCAGATCCTGAAAGGCGTCGTTGTAGATGCGCGCATAGCGAGCGCGTGTGGTGATAAAATCCTCCAGCCGCTCCAACTGTTGCAGGCCCAGCGCCGCCTGGATATCGGTCATGTTGTACTTGAACCCGGCAAAGAGGACCTCATAATACCAGGAGCCCTCGCTGGTGTAGCGCTTCCA
>SKLG01000322.1 GCA_007123335.1 Anaerolineae bacterium
ACAACCGCCGCTATTTCGACTGGGCCGTGGAGCACATGCGCCCCGGCGGCCTGGTGCTGGTGGACAATGTGCTCATGAACGGCCGTGTGCTCCGCGCTGACGGCAGCGGGACGATGCACGACATTGCGGCGTTCAATGACTATGTCATGGAGCGTTTCGGCGAGCATGCTAACGTGATCCCCTTTTTCAAAGCCACCGAGGACAATCTGGATGGCATGCTCATGGTGCGCCTACCCAATGGTCAAGCCGCATGCGCCTAATGACAATCAAGTGAGGTATAGGTCGTGAAAACGCTAGGTTTTGTGTTTCGATATGCCAAAGAGTATGTGGGCACCTTGATCATCACTATCGTCGCCATGGTGTCCCTCGTCGGCGTTCAGCTCGTCGGCCCGCTGATCATCCGTCAGCTTATCGCCATGGTCAGCGAGCTGGGCTGGAACCCCGAGACGGCGGCGCAGGTCACCCGACTGGCGCTGCTGGCGCTGGGCCTGTACATCGCCCGTGCCGGCTTGCAGTTCCTTCGTAACTATATGGCCCACGTGGCCGGCTGGGGCGTGGTCGCCGACTCGCGCCGCCATATCTACACCCATTTGCAAAGGCTGTCGCTGCGCTTCTACGAGACGCAGCAGACCGGACAGCTCATGTCGCGGATGGTCAACGACTCGGAGCTGTTCGAGCGCCTCATCGCCCACGCTATCCCCGATACGTTGGTCAACGTCTTGATGTTCTTGGGCGTGTTGGGGATCACCATGTCCCTGAACTGGCGTCTATCGCTGCTCACCATCGTGCCCGTGCCCTTGATCGCCTTTGCCGCCCGAGGGTTCGGCAAGTATGTGCGTCCGGCGTTTCGCGAGCGCCAGAAGGATCTGGCCGAGCTTAACGCCATCCTGGCGGACAACTTTTCGGGCATCCGCGAGATCAAGGCCTTTACCCGCGAGCACATTGAGGCGGGGCGCATCAGCACGCGCATCGACAACTATCGCGACTCGATGCTCCATGCGCTCAAGCTGATGGCCGTGTTCGGTCCCTTTGTCGAGTTTGCCTCGTCCTTGGGTACCGTCGTGGTCATCTATTTCGGCGGGCGTATGGTGTTCCAAGGCGCGGTGGCCATCGAGGACCTGGTCGCCTTCTTTCTCTACCTGGAGCTGTTCTACCAGCCGGTGCGCGTTTTGAGCAATGTCTGGGAGAATGTGCAGGAGTCGCTGGCCGGCGCCGACCGCGTCGCCGAACTGCTGGACATCAACCCCGATGTCGATGACAAGTCCGATGCCATTGAACTCGCCGAGCGGGTGCGCGGCGATATTGTCTTTGACAAAGTGGGCTTTCACTATGCCACCGGCGATACGGTGCTGGAGGATATCACCCTGGACGTCCCCGCCAACAGCGTCGTCGCCCTCGTCGGCCCGACGGGGGTGGGCAAGTCGACGATGGCCAGCCTCATCCCGCGCTTTCACGATGTCTGCGCAGGGGCGGTGCGCATCGATGGGCATGATGTGCGCGACGTGACGCTGAACAGTTTGAGGCGTCAGGTGTCGTTGGTGCTACAGGATGTGTTCCTGTTTCACGGCACTGTGCGCGAGAACATCCTCTTTGGCCGCCCCGGCGCCAGCGAGGAGGAGATGATTTCTGCGGCCAAGATCGCCAACGCTCACGAGTTCATCCTGGAGTTGCCCGAGGGATACGACACCATGATCGGCGAGCGGGGCGTCAAGCTCTCGGGCGGGCAGAAGCAGCGCGTGTCCATCGCTCGCGCTGTGCTCAAGGATGCCCCGATTCTGATCCTCGACGAGGCCACCTCCTCGGTGGACACCCAGACTGAGCTGCTGATCCAGCAGGCGTTGGAGCGGCTGATGGTGGGGCGCACGACCATCGTCATCGCCCACCGTCTCTCGACGATCCGCAGCGCCGACCTGATCGTCGTCCTCGAGGGCAAGGTGATCTCGCAGTTGGGCAACCATGAGCAGTTGATGGCTCGGGACGGCCTCTACCGCCACCTGAACGAGATACAGACGCTCATCGGCGCTGCCGATCCAGAGGCGTTGCGCGAGTATCGGCACTCTATCACGGCGTTCGCCGGAAATTAGCCCTTGCGAGGTGCCAGACCGTCCATTCTTGGGGAGTGGTGGTGCCGAGACATGGCGTTCGGCTATGCGGGCTGATCGAGACGGATGGGGTTACGCTCTCGCAGAGCACGGCTCAAAGCTGCGTTGTGCTCTGCGATTGTATGTGACTCATGGATTGGGATCTTCAAACTCGCGCAAAATGACGTCACATAGGGCTTGGCTGAGACGGAATCCGGCTAGATTGCGCAAGGTATCGAACTCGGCTTCAAGATCGCTGATCAAGCCTTTATGGCGCGCTTCGATAAGGACGCCGATCAACCCAATCATGCGCACCCCGAGATGCTGGGCCATTGCACGACCAAGACGCTCGTCCATGAGCAGAAGGCTATCCTCCATCTCCAAGGCCAGAACAATGGCCTCGGCTTCCCCCGGATCGAGTTCCTGGCCAAGAGCGCGTACCAGCAATGTATTCACAATCTGTTGCCGTCTGATCCAATGGGCGGTCTCGATCTCAGAGGCTCCTGGCTGCCCTGCTCCGTCAACAACTACCTCCTGCCATACCGCTTCAGGGACTGTGACCTGTTGATAAAGCTCGGGTAACAGGGCTAATCGGCCGATGCGAGACAGGTTTATGAGCGGCGATGCGTCACTGACGACGTTCATAAGCGACCAAGATCACGCAACGTCTGTAGATCTTGTTCATAATCGTCAAGCCCATAGTGTGCGTCGATGCCTCGGCTACCCAAGAGTTGTTGAAAGTCCCAGGCGCTTAGGCTGGCGAGTTCGCGTGCTTTGCCGAAAGAGAGCTTTTCCTGCGCATATAGATGGACGGCCAATTCCAGACGAAGCTCCTGGGGATTCATGCGGGTAGCGTGAATGATCTCGCGCGGTATCTCGATATAAACTGTGGACATGCCAATCCTCTCTCAAGATTGCATGAAACCAGCCAACACAATGTCATTATAGCACCCAGCAGCCACAAGACAATCGGGGGGATCAACGCTAACGTCTTGCAGCGCTTAGGCTTATGCGCATCACATTCCCAATCTAGGCATCTGCAAGCGTTGTGGGGGTCTTGGTTGGCTACGTGAACACTCTGGGGGCGCTTTCGTCGAGAATATTACCTTGCCGCACTCGCCTGGCTAGACGGCAACAGAGTTCTTGAGCTCAATCTTGGCCTCCTTCAGCCCAGGCAAGATCTCGCTAGCATCCAGCACTTCGATGCCCACGACCTGCTCCTGTGTGCCGATGTTGAGGGTCACTTGGTCGTTCACTCGGATCACTTCACATTGTGCCGGGCCTTCTATCAGGCGGATGTAGAGAGCATCCACAGAAGGATCTAGCTGATCTTCATGGCAATCTGCCCTTGATTTCCTCAAAAGCGGCGCGCTCATAAAGAACCTTTCTCTTGTCGACAGCTGCTCTCTCCGGGGAACTCTGCCACCTTACTCGGCGCTCGAACTCTGCTTGGGTGGTCACGATGACCTCGGCTGGCATGTAGAGCCCTCTCAACGCGCGATAGGCAGGCACAGACCGCCTATGGGGCGGCAACGCCGAGTCGGCGACGACAACGAGGAGATCGATGTCGCTATCCTGATGGGGCTGCCCATAGGCGTGGGACTCATAGAGATAGATCGCCTCAGGCTCCAGGGCCTCGACGATGCGTCGGATGGTTTCCTTCAAAAGCTCCTGATCAATGCTCCGCGTAGTGACTATATCTTAACAGATTTGTCGACGCCCACGAAACGCTGGCCAAGGCGCTCCGGCTTGATCGTGTGCTGGTTTTCGCGTTCAGAGACTTTTAGAATGTCGTGAGGCATGGCGGTAGAGACTGTGGACTGACTATCCTCTCACTACAGAGCGAAAAGAACGCAACCACGTAGCCTCCAACCTGCCACCGACTACCCGCGTTTTGCCGCGCTACAGTCCATAGATTCGTGCCAGGAAGGACGTGGTGGCGGACATATAAGGCTCGGGCGAGTCATAGCGGATCAGATGGCCCACGCCTGGCGTATGCACATGCTCTAAATCGGGGCAGATCTCCTTGGCCTGCGCTACTGCCTCGGGTGTTGCCAGTGCACCCAGAGCCACGTCACCGGTAAAGAGCAGGATGGGGCAGTGAATCTGCTTCAGCGTCTCTTGCCACGGCACGTTTACCCATTGCATGCGGATGCATTCCGGGCTAAGCAGGTGCTTCGTCTGGGCCATCAGGTCGAGCATCTCGTCGGTCCATTGTGGATGATCCTTCTGCCACTCTGCACGGTGCTCCTCGAAGGTCATCTGGTGAAAGCGTTTCACCATCGCCGCACGATCCAACGGTGGCCGGCCAAAATCGTCACGAAACCCAGGGTCCTCGAGCATGATGCCGCGCAGCATGCCAGGATAGAGCGCGGCAGCGCGAAAGACATAGCCAGCGCCCATCGAGTGCCCGCCCGCTACCGGCTGATCTAGGCCCAGAGCGTCGATGAGCCCCGCCAGATCATGCGACATCGAGTCGGGCTTTTCCTCCCAGCGCGGCGCCTCAGAATAGCCATGGTAACGGGCGTCGATCATGATCACGTCATAGTCGTCACATAGCACGCGGGCCAGCGGACCATACTGGCGGCCCTGATCAGTGAAGCCATGACACAGCACTACGGCGCGGCCAGAGCCGGAACCCTTGCCTTGTGCCCGGTAGTAATGGATGCGGATACCGTTGATCAAAAGATCACCCTCATACCATTCGCTCATCGTAATGTGCCTCCTGTAAGAGAATGCTGCTATTCAAGCATCGCTGATTGCTTTCTTGGTTACCTTGACTCTTCTTAGCCCCCTGTTGTGGGGCGTTGACTGTGGTGGCTCTACACCGGCATCTCCACCGCGCAAAAGCGCTGCGTCTCGGCCGACTCGCGGGCCCACAGGCAGGTCAGCGCGCTGAGGATGCCGTCCTCGATGGGGCTGCGCGAGGGGGCGCCGTCGCGCATGGCCCGGATAAAGTCGAGGCACAGCTCGCGGTCACCGCCAAAGTGGGGCATCTCGCCGGTGAAGTCGATGGTCTCCACCTTGGGTGAGCGGTGGTCGTAGACGCGGATGGCGTTGGCGTACCAGTCGAAATCAATGGTGCCGCGATAGCCGTAGAGCCGCGCCCCACGACGGGCGGCCTGGTTGCGGGCAAAGACGTTCTGGGTGTAGCTGGCCTGGGCGCCGTTCTCGTACTCGATGAGGCACTGGCTAATGTCCTCGTTGACGATGCCCTCGGCAAAGAGGCACAGCCGCTCCGAGGCGGCATCGACGGCCTGCCCCCGAAAGCGCTCGTAGAAGAGGTTAAAGGGGCTCTCGGGGCAGGTCTCCCACTCCTCACAGTCGACGCAGCGCAGCTCAAAGGGCTTGTCGCCGCCATAGACCCGCTGCGCCTTCATGGCGCTCACCGTGCGCGGGTGCTGGCCGAGGAGGTAGGCGATATAGTCGAGGTCGTGGGTGGCCTTTTGCAAAAAGAGGCCGCCGACCTCGTCATAGTTGCGGTACCAGTCGTAAAAGTAGACGTCGCCATAGGGGACGTCGTTGCAGGCCACGACCTGCTCCACCGAGCCGATGGTATCGGCATCGAGGAGCTGGCGCACCGTCTGGACGATGGGCGTCAGCCGCAGGGGGAAGGAGACGACGGTGGGCGCGGCATAGCCGGCAAAAGCCTCGGCCAGGCGTTTGACCTGGTCAAAGGTGATGGCTACCGGCTTTTCCAAAAAGAGGGGCAGACCGTAGGCGGCAACGATGCAGGCCATCTCGGTGTGCAGGTGGCAGCGGGTACCGACCATGACGCCATCGAGGCGCTCGGCGGCGAGCATGGCCTCGGCGTCGGGGTAAAAGGTGGTGTTGGCGAGAAAGGGATCGCCCTCCGCGCAAAGCTGCTCCCCTCGCGGATCGGCGATGGCCGCCACGCGATAGGGGATGGCAAAGACGGCCAGCTCCTTGGCCATGTGGGCGGCACGGCCGCCATAGCCGATGATGCCGATGTTGAGCATGGGAGATTCTCCTATGATTGGGTAGGCGTCTCGCCCCCTCCCAAAGGTCCCCAGACGGACGCCTCGGTTCTCAGCCAAGCCCTGCTGGGGGACCTTTGAGAGGGGGCCGCAGATCGGTTGCTGTTGGTTTCGCCGCATGGTATCATCCCTTGCGCTGCCAGTCCACTCGGGAGGAGGAGCGATGCAAACGGCTAGATTGCTGCAACTGCGCGATATGTACCGTCGGGCGCTGTTGGAGGATGTGATCCCCTTTTGGCTGCGCCACTCGTTGGATCGCGAATATGGGGGCTATCTCACCTGCCTGGATCGCGAGGGGGCGGTCTATAACACGGACAAGCAGATGTGGATGCAGGCCCGCGAGGTGTGGCTGTTCAGCACGCTGTACCATCGCGTCGAGGGTGTGGAGAGCGATGTGCGCGAGGCGTGGCTGGACGCGGCGCGGCTGGGCTATCGCTTCCTGGATGAGCATGGCTATGCCCCCGATGGGCGGATGTACTTTCTCGTGACCCGCGACGGCCGGCCGCTGCGCCGACGGCGGTATCTGTTCACCGAGACGTTCGGGGTCATCGCCGGCGCTGCGTATGCGGCGGCCAGCGGCGAAGAGGGGGCGCTGGCCCGCGCGGTGGAGACGTACGAGCTGCTGGTGCGGTTGAGCCGCATCTCCGGGGCGCTGGCGCCCAAGGTGAACCCGCAGACGCGGGCGACGAGGGCGCTGGCTATGCCGATGATCCTGCTGGCGACGACGCAAGAGCTGCGCCAGGCAGCGCCAGGCCCGCTGTGCGATCGGGTTGCCGCCGAGGCGGTGGAGGAGATCACCGGCTTGTTCCTCAAGCGGGAGGAGCGGGCGCTGCACGAGGTGGTGGGACCGCAGGGGCAGCGCCTCGACTCGCCGGAAGGTCGGCTGGTGAACCCCGGCCACGCCATCGAAAGCGCCTGGTTCCTGCTCCACGAGGCGATGGCGCGGGAGAACGCCGGGGAGGATGCGGGCGCCATCCAGGAGGCTGCGCTGGACATCCTGCGCTGGTCGCTGGACTGGGGCTGGGATCGTGAGCACGGCGGGTTGCTCTATTTCGTCGATATCGAGAACAAGCCGCCGGAGCAGCTCGAATGGGACATGAAGCTGTGGTGGCCGCACACCGAGGCGCTATACGCGACGCTGCTGGCCTACC
>SKLG01000205.1 GCA_007123335.1 Anaerolineae bacterium
GGGCCCATCGGCGACTTTGGTCGACAGATCAACTATTGGGGCGATGTGCGCGTCCTCTTTGACTATTTCTTCCCCGGCGTGCTGCCGGCGTGGACGCCAAAGAATCCCATGATTGATGAGGCGGAGGTTGTCGAGAACTGGGAGACCTATCAAGGCGCCATTCGCGTGGGCCTGCAGAATAACCCTGGTAGAACCCTACAATTGCTGCGCACGGCCAATGTGCCAATGAGCATCCATGACACCCTCCAAACCGGCATCGAGGATCTGATCCATCTGTTATGGTATCACGTGCACGCCACCAACGACGGCATGGCCAAGCTAGGCGGGCAACCGTTCGACAACCAAGATCGCTGGTACAGCGGCTCCCTCAATGACTTGCGGCTCAATAGAAGCGTTGCGCGCTTTACGGCCGATCAGGTTGCTGTGGACACCATCGGAGCATACTATCAAACGAGCGGGCAACTGAGCGTGCCGCTGGTCACCCTGCACACGCTCAGCGATCCCATCGTGCCGTACTGGCACGACTCGTTGTATGGCATCAAGACCCTGGAGAGCGGCAGCACCGACCTGCACACCAACCTGCCGGCGGTGCGCCATGGTCACTGCGCCTTTAGCGCCTCCGAAGCGCTGCTCTCTTTTGCATGGCTGACCTATCAGGTATCTGGCGAGGTGCCCACGAATAGCGAACAGGTGCTCACCAGTGAGGCGACACGGGTGCGCTTCCGCGAGTTGGCCCGCCAACGAGGTTTGCCGCTGCGCTAAAGATGGGCGCTGGGTGTTCTCGTCCTTTTGTAGCGGCTCCGCCGTCAGGGGCGGAGCCGCTGCTCTGGCCGAGCGACATCGACGCGTGGGCATCTTCCCGTGAAGGCATACGCTGCCCGGTGTTGTGTCTTTGACATATTGAAGCCGGGGCGGTATCATATCGCCCACATTCGAGATGCCGCGCGCATATCGGCCATCTCGATGTCCATGTCGACACCTATCTATTCCCTATTGTCCGTGTGAGTGCCCATGACTACCCAGCCGCCCATCGCACCAGAGCCCTCCCAACCGCGCAGCCTGCTCATCAAGCCAGCATCTGGCGATTGTAACCTGCATTGTACCTACTGCTTCTATCACGATCGGCCCAGCGATCCCTACAAGCAGCAGACCCGCCGCCGGATGAGCCCCGAGGTGCTGGATACCCTTATTCAACAGGGGATGGCGTTGGAGCGTCGTCACGCCACCTTTGGCTGGCAGGGCGGTGAGCCCACGCTGGCCGGGCTAGATTTCTTTCAGCGCGTCGTTGAGCTGCAAAAAAAGTATGGCACATCGGGCCAGGCGGTGAGCAACGGCATGCAGACCAACGGTCTGCTCCTTGACCCCGACTGGGCACGCTTTTTGCGCGAGTACCACTTTCTCGTCGGTATCAGCCTCGACGGGCCGGCGCGCTACCACGACCACTATCGCACCTTCTTGAACGGCTCGCCCACTCAGGAGCGGGTGATGCAGGTGTGCCGGATGCTGCGCCAGTATCGGGTCGAATTCAATATCCTGGCGGTGGTCAACCGCCTCACCGCCAACCACGGCGCCGAGATCTATGACTATTTTGTCTCCCAAGGGTTCGACTTTTTGCAGTTTATCCCCTGCGTCGAGATCGATCCGGCCACCGGGGAGCTGACCGACTTTGCCGTGTCCCCTGAGCAGTTTGGCGACTTTTTGTGCGCCGTGTTCGATCGTTGGTACAACGGGGGCAATCCCCAGACGTCGATCCGCGACTTTGAGGCGATCCTGGCCGTGTATTTGGGCCAGCCTGCGCCGTTGTGTTGTTATCAGGAGCACTGCGGAAGTTATGTCGTCGTCGAATACAACGGCGACCTGTATCCTTGCGACTTTTTGGTACGTGAGGACCTCTACCTGGGCAACTTGATGGAAACGTCGCTGGAGGAGGTCTTTGCCAGTGCGGCGCTCAAGCGCTTTGCCGAGGCCAAGGCCGATCCACGCCCCGAGTGTCAAGCATGCGCCTGGCTGCCCTATTGCCATCAGGGCTGCCCGCGCTTTGTCCACGCCATCGGCCACCGACAGCATTATTTATGTCGAGCCTACCAACGCTTTTTTGCCCATAGCCACTCGGCATTCATCGCCCTGCGCGATCGGCTGCAACAGCGCACGAATCCGTCGCTTCAGGCTGAACCCGCGGCAGCGACGTCCGCAGCCGTTGCCCCAGCGGGAGCGGCGACGCAGCGCTCCGTAGGGCGCAACGATCGGTGCCCCTGCGGCTCGGGCAAAAAGTACAAGCAGTGTTGTGGACGACGCGGCGCATGACGCACTCAAAAACCGACATCCGCGCCCTCATCTTTGATTGGGGAGGCGTGCTCCAGCGCACCGTCGATCCCTCTCCGCGTCAGGCGTTGGAGCGTGAGTTGGGGTTATCCGCCTGCGGTGTAGAGCGGGCCGTGTTCGAGAACCCCGCCTGGACCAAAGCCAGCCTGGGCTTGTGCAGCGCCGAGGAGGCCTGGAGCACGATTCTCAAGGAGCTGGGCCGGCCACCCCAACAGAGGAGCGACCGATGCAACGATGAGGACATTGCGGCCTTTGTGCAGCGCTTTTTCGCCGGAGACCGCCTGGACCCTCGGTTGGTCGCCTGGATCCGTGGCTGGCGCGCCGAGGGATATGCCGTCGCTCTCCTCTCCAACGCCGTACCCCCGCTGGCCATCATGACGGATGATACGGGCACCTCGCGCCAAAACGAACAGCGATCGGACGAGCTACAGCCGGGGCGCTGGGGGTTGCCGGGACTGTTTGATCTTCAAGTCTTTTCCTACCAATTGGGTGTGCTCAAGCCAGATCCTCGTGCCTACCGGGCTGTACTGGCGAAACTGGACATGCCGGCGGCGAACGCCGTCTTTGTCGACGATGCACTGCCCAACGTCCTCGGTGCCAGAGAGGTAGGGTTGCATGCCCTGCATTTTACCGGCGTCACTCCGCTGGCCGCCGACCTGGCCCGCCTGGGCCTCTCGCTGCCATCCTCCATGGGTGACGCCGATACGTGACGGGTCCCTCTCGCCCGACCTATCATTTCCCCTTTACGCAACCGCCCAAGATGGGCGCACTTTGACGCTCCCATCCTCACGAATTCAAGGCGAAATTCACGCTCAACCCCTTGGCAGCATGCCCATGATAGAGTATAATGGTGTGGAGCAGTGGGGCCGGGTGTGGCAAAGTGGCACTCTACCCTCATCCTACCATCTGGCCCTTGCGCCTTCCATCGTCGCCTTGACGCTCGACCAATAGCCAGATAGTGAAAGAGTATCGCTATCCTCGAATCCTGCCGTCAGGAGCGGACTAGCATGTTCTTGGGCGAGTTTGCGCATACACTGGATGTCAAAGGCCGTCTGACCATCCCGGCGCGGTTCCGCACCGAGCTGGACGCCGGCCTGGTCATCACCCGTGGCTTTCAGGACTGTCTGGCCGCCTACCCGCAAGGGGAATGGCTGCGGCTCGCCACGCGGGTAGCGCAGATGCCCAGCACAAGCCAGGAGACGATGGCCTATAGCCGCCTTCTCTTTGGTGGGGCCGCCGAGGTGGCTTTGGACACGGCGGGACGCATCCTCATCCCGGGTTTCCTGCGCGACTATGCCGGTATCGAGGACCAGGCGATCCTGGTGGGTGTGAATACCCACTTTGAGATCTGGGAGCCAACCAAATGGCAGAAGGTCATGGAGCAAAATCAAGAGAATCTCGACGCGATTCTGGCCACGATGGCCAGCATGGGGCTATAGATGTGAATGATGCTGACGGGCAAGAGGATTCCCTCCAGCATATTCCCGTGCTCTACCAGGAGGTCCTTGAGGGGCTGAATATTCGCCCGGGACGCGAGCGTGGGGCCCGACGCTATATCGACGCCACGGTGGGGCTCGGCGGGCATGCACGGGGTATCCTGGAGGGCTCGGCGCCTGATGGCAGGCTGTTGGCCCTCGACGCCGATCCCGCCGCTCTGGCCCTGGCCCGCGAATATCTATCCGATTTCGCGCAGCGGGTGACCTGGGCATGTGGGCGCCATACCGAGTTGGCCAGCCTGGCCCGACGTCACGGCTTTGATCCGGTGGATGGTATCTTGATGGACCTTGGCGTCTCTTCGCTGCAGTTGGATGACCCATCGCGAGGATTCAGCTTTCAGGTCGAGGGGCCGCTGGATATGCGCATGAGCGACGAGGGATTGACCGCTGAACAGGTGGTCAACACCCGTGACGAACAAGAGCTGGCGCGCGTCATTTATGAATATGGCGAAGAACGCCATGCGCGACGCATCGCCCGAGCGATCTGCGCGCATCGGCCGCTGCATACCACGACGGAATTGGCCGATGTTGTCGCCGCAGCCGTGAGGAGGGCGTCGGGCGGGCAGCGCGAGCGCATTCATCCGGCGACACGGACCTTTCAGGCGTTGCGTATCGTGGTCAATGACGAACTGGCCTCGTTGGAGGCGGCACTGCCACAAGCCGTCGAGCTGCTGGCCCCGGGAGGAAGGTTGGTCGTCATCGCCTTTCACTCGCTGGAGGACCGCATCGTCAAGCAGTTTATGCGCCGCGAGTCGCGGGATTGTATCTGCCCGCCACGCCTGCCCATGTGTGTATGCGAACACCGGGCTACCATAAAGGAACTGACGCGAAAGCCGATTCGTCCAACAGAGCAAGAGGTGGCGTGCAACCCACGCAGCCGCAGCGCTCGCCTGCGCGTGGCCGAGCGTGTGCTAGACTCAACAACGCATTAGGTATCGAGCATCGCGACGGGCGTTGGGCCCAACGCGAGTAGGGCATAAAGAGGTTTTGCCGTGGACAAGACGTCCAGGTCTCTGATCCTATTCTTCTATCGAGGCCGTTTGCGCAGTCGACAGGCGGTGGTACGCCTCGACGCCCAGACCGTGGCCTATTTTGCGGCCATGCTGGTACTCATTGGGCTGGCGGGCTGGCTGTATCTGCATCAGGCCAGCCAGGTGGCAGTGTACGCCCATGAAATCCGTCAATTGGAGCAACGCAAAGAAGAGCGTCATCGCGAGCTGGTGGCATTGCGCGGACAGGTTGCCATGCTGGGCTCGCTAGAGAGGACCCTTGCCATCGGGCGGCAGGCCGGCTATCGCCTGCCCAAGATCACCGAAGGAGACGATCAGATACACCTGGTCGTAGAGCAGGCGCCTGGCGGCGCCCATACATCGGCGTCGGCGCAGGATCGGTCTATGACGCAGCGCGGAGAATCAGCGGCCATATATCAAAGAGGGATGACAGAAAAGTCGGGCTTTTTTGAGAGCCTGATCGATCAACTGCTCACGTGGATGGAGATGCCCATCAACGAGTCAGATACTATACACTAAGGGCACGCGGCGATGTAGCTAACGGCTGCGTATCGCATAACACGCACGGCCTCGCAAGGTAGGGCCGATAAGATGGGATGCTTATCAGTATGGCTGATCAGAAAGACGAATTCATATTCAGAGGGCGCATCGGCTGGTTATCTGCGCTGTTGCTCGTTTTTGGCGGGCTGTTGCTGGTCAGGCTGGCCATCTGGCAGCTTGTGCCCCGCCCAGACATTCGCGCCTATGGCCTGGCCGGGGTCAGCCGCCCCAATATTATTCCAGCCGCACGAGGAAGCATCCTTGATCGGAATGGTCACTTTATCGCCGCCTCCACCGTCGAGTACAGGGTGTCGGTTTCGCCACGATTGCTCAGTGCCGACGCCAAAGAGGCGCTCACCCCCGAGCTGGCCTCCATTCTAGACAAGGACCCCGATCACATCGAGACGCTATTGGCCAGCAGCCAGAGTGACTATGTTGTTTTAGGCTCCGGGCTCTCTTCAGAAGTGGGTAAACGTTTTGAGCAACTAGACCTTGGCGCCTTTAACCTGGAGACCGCCTTCCGCCGCATCTATCCCGACAAGGCCCTTGCCGCATCGGTGCTCGGCTTTGTTGATCATGAAGGCGGTGGGCAATACGGACTGGAAAGGTTCTACGACCTCGAACTATCAGGCACGCCGGGACAATGGCATGGCATCCGCGATCCCTGGGGCAAACAGATCCTGGTTACCTTGGGCGGGCATCAACCCGCCCAGGACGGCGCCGACCTGGTGCTCACTATCGATCGCAACATCCAGCACATGGCCCAGCAGCTTCTTTACGACGGGCTGATCCGCTATCGCGCCCAAGGGGGCAACATCATCGTCCTCGATCCACGCACCGGCGCCGTGCTGGCCATGGCCAACGTGCCCACCTATGAACCGGGGCGCTATGGCGCCTATGCCGCCTCGGAGGGATTGGAAGTATTCATCAACACCGCCATCAGCGCCATCTATGAGCCGGGATCGACCTTTAAGCCGATGACCATCGCCGCCGGGCTTGAGGCGCAGGTCATCACGCCTAACAGCACCTACGACGATCGCGGCGAGATCATTGTGGGCAACCGAAGGATCTGGAACTCGGATCAGGCGGCGCACGGCCCGACGAACATGACTCAATTGCTGGCTAAATCGCTGAACGTCGGTGCAGCCCACGTAGCCAACCTATTAGGACCCACCCGCTTCTACGAGTTGATCCGGCGATTTGGCTTCTCCGAGGCCACCGGCGTCGATCTGGCTATGGAGGAGCGTGGGATCATGCGTGTGCCCGGCGATCCTCGCTGGCACATGTCGGATCTGGGCGCCAACTCGTATGGGCAGGGCATCTCGGTCACCCCGCTGCAGATGGCCGTGGCCTATGCCACCCTGGCCAACGACGGAGTGATGATGCGCCCTTATGTCGTCGCCGAGATGTGGCAGGACGGCGAGCGGGTGCGCGTACGTAAGCCGGTGCGCGTGCGCCGCGTCATCTCTGCCGAGACCGCCCGACAAGTTACTGAGTTGATGGTCGATTCCGTAGAGACCGGCATGACCAAAGCCGTCCTCCCCGGCTATCGGCTGGCGGGCAAGTCGGGCACGTCGGGCATCCCAACCCTCGATGGCTATGACCGTCAGGACACCATCGCCTCCTTTGTAGGCTATGGCCCGGTCGAGGATCCGCGGTTCGTCATCCTGGTCAAGTTCGATCGTCCGCGAGAGGGCCAGTGGGGGCTGGAGGTGGCTGCGCCCGAGTTTCGCAACATGGCCGAGATGTTGGTCAACTACTGGGCGATCCCGCCCAGCTACCAGACGGCGCAGCGCTGATGATGGAAC
>SKLG01000581.1 GCA_007123335.1 Anaerolineae bacterium
ATAAAGAGCAGCATGGCCAGACCCTCGTAAAAGGTCGCGGCGGGCCGGGCCGGAATGCGTCGCGCGGTGGCGGCGATCCGCTCCAGGTTGCGCCGCACCGTGGGATCGGCCTCCTGCTGGAGCATCGTCTCGGCCTTGGCGGCGAATCGCTCGGCGATGCGTAGCACGGCGCGCAGGCTCGTCTCCATCGCCTGCAAGGTCGTCGCCTGCTCGGTGGAGAAGGGTTCGCACCGTCGGGCGTCGATCTCGGCCAACAGGCCATCTACACCCAGAGCCAGCAGTCGCGTCGAGCCCAGGGCGTGGTGGTCGGCGTCGAACCCCAGCAGCGGCCCCTTCCAGATGCCAGCGCCGGATACGCTGCTGCCCTTGGCGTCATAGGCGCCCAACCGACGCAGCTCGGCCACCCGTGGATGCCGAAGCAGCGCGCCCGCACGTCGCTCCAGGAGCCAGGCCCCGGCCACTCGTTCTATGGGGTGTGGCGTGCCCCAGTTCTCCGCCGGGCGCAGGCCCAGCTCAAAGAAAAAGGGGGAATGGCGGAAGAGCACCGGCTCGAACCGCTCGGCGATCTCTTGATGGAGCCGCGCCTTGATCCACGCCGCCGGTGCGTCGGGCTCCTCGGCGAGAAAGCGGGCCATCGCCTCGTCGATATCGCGGCGAACGGCCTCCACCGCCTGCGGCTCTCGCGGGATGCCGCGCCGCAGGCGGCGATACCAGACGTCAAGTTCCCTGGCCAATGGAAGGAGTGGTGTGCGCATTGTGCCCTCGTGTCATCGGACCCGTGATGGTGTCGAAAGGATATCCCTGGCTCGTCGCGGCGTCAAGCGCGCGCAGCGGGGCGGCTGTGGCGTTTGCCATGCGAACATCTGTGCGATATACTCTGCCACATGTGTCGTGTGGCATGCGTCGGGGTGTCCGTCGCGACATCGATGACAGGAGCATCCATCCATGGCCGATCCTCTTGACAGCTTTTCGCCGCCCGTTCAGCGCTGGTTCCGCCAGACCTTTGACCAACCCACGCCGCCCCAAGCCCTGGGCTGGCCGGCCATCCAGCGCGGTGAGCACACCTTGATTCTCTCCCCCACCGGCTCGGGCAAGACGTTGGCCGCCTTCCTATGGGGTATCGACAGCATCGCCCGCCAGCTAGTCGCCGATCCCGACACCCAGGGCGTGCAACTGCTCTACATCTCGCCGCTCAAGGCGCTGAACAACGATATCGAGCGCAACCTGCGCGCGCCATTGTCCGGCATTCGCCGCATAGCCCAGGAGATGGACGCGGCGTGGACCCCGATCCGCGTGGCGGTGCGCACCGGCGACACGCCCCAATCGGCGCGCCAGGCCATGGTGCATAAGCCGCCCCACATCCTGATCACCACGCCCGAGTCCCTCTATCTGATCCTCACCAGCCCCAAGGCCAGGGAGATGCTCGGCACGGTGCGCACCGTCATCGTCGACGAGATCCACACCCTATGCGGCGAAAAGCGCGGCGTGCACCTCGGCCTGAGCCTGGAGCGGTTGGGCCTGCTCGCCGAATCTTTATGCAACAGGCCCGTCGCCCGCATCGGCCTCTCGGCCACCCAGCGCCCGCTGGACGAGGTGGCGCGCTTTCTTGTCGGCCAGGAGTGGGAGCCGGAGGATGACGGCGGCGATGCGAGCGAGCGCCTCGCCTCGCGCGGGGTGACCATCGTCGACGCCGGCGTGCAAAAGGACCTGGAGCTTCAGGTGGTCACCGTGGTGCCCGATCTGCGCCACATTCCCGGCGGCTCCATCTGGCCTCACCTGGTCCCGAGGGTGCTCAACGAGGTGCGACGGCATCGCACCACCCTGGTCTTTACCAACGGCCGCCGCGCCGCAGAGCGCACCGCCGACCGGCTCAGCGAGCAGTTCGCCATGGAGGATCAAGAGATCGTGCCCCCCGGCTCGCCGCTGGGCCTGATGCGCGACGGCGCGCCCGTCGGCCAGGGGATGTTTGGCACGGGGCGCACCGAAGGCCCCTTTCGCGCCCACCACGGCAGCGTGTCCCGCGAGCTGCGGCTAGAGCTAGAGACGCAGCTCAAGGAGGGCAAGCTCCCCGCCCTCATCGGCACCAGCTCGCTGGAGCTGGGCATCGACATCGGCGCCGTGGATCAGGTGATCCAGCTCCAATCGCCGCGCGGCATCGCCCGGGGCTTGCAGCGGGTGGGGCGATCCGGCCACCTGGTGGGCCAGACCAGCGTGGGCCGCATCTATGCCACCCACCGCGAGGACCTGCTGGACGCGGCGGCGGTGGCCCACGGCATGCTTCACGGCGACATCGAGCCCACCTACACGCCCCAGAACTGCCTCGACGTGCTGGCTCAGCAGATCGTGGCCATGGTGGCGGTGCAGGATTGGGATGTCGAGGCCCTCTATCGCCTGGTGCGCCAGGCCTATGGTTATCAGTCGCTGCCCCGCGAGGCCTACCTGGGCGTGCTGCGCATGTTGGCGCCCGAGTCCTTTGGGGATGGCGGCAGGCTGTTGGACGTGCTCAAGCCGCGCATCGCCTGGGACCGGGTGCACAATCGCCTGGCGGCGCTGCCGGGCAGCTGGATGTTGGCCATCCGCAACGGCGGCACCATCGCCGACCGCGGCGAGTTCCGCGTCGTCCTCTCCGACGGCAAGACGACATTGGGCACACTGGATGAAGAGTTTGTCTTTGAGACCCGTCGCGGCGATGTCTTTACCCTGGGCAGCAACACCTGGCGGGTGATCGAGATCGACGAGGACAAGATGACCGTCGCCTCCGCCGAGGGCAGCATGCCGCGCATGCCCTTCTGGCACGGCGAGCTGCCCAAGCGTGACTATCATCTGGGGTTGCGGCTGGGGGCGCTGCGCCGCGAGCTGGCCGATCGCGTGTCGCCTCTCGCCAGTGAGGACCTGGTCCTGGACGTCCTCGACTGGGGCGAGGAGGCCGAGGCGGTCATCGCCTGGCTGCGCGAGGAGTACGCCCTGGACGAGCCCTCGGCGCGCAATGCCATCCATTATGTGCGCGCCCAGCTCGACGCCCTGGGCGCCATCTCTGCCGACAACACCATCATCGTCGAGCTGTTCAACGACGCCCTGGGCGACCCGCGCATGGCCATTCACTCCTGTTTCGGCGCCAGGGTGAACAGCGCCTGGGCGTTGGCATTGGCCCATGCCCTGCGCGAGACGCTGGGCCACAGTGTCGAGACGCAGGTCAACGACGACGGCATCCTCTTTCGCCTGGCCGAGATCGACGGCGATCCCCCCGTCGACCTGTTGCGCCAGATGGGCGCCGACGAGGCCCGCCAGCGTCTCCTCTGGGAGCTGCCCGAGTCGGCGCTCTTTGGCGCCCAGTTCCGCATGAATGCCTCGCGGGCGCTGCTGCTGCCGGGCGTTCGAGGCACGCGGCGCACGCCGTTCTGGCTGCAACGCCTGCGGGCCAAGGACCTGCTGGCCGTGGCCAAGGGGCTGGACGACTTTCCCCTCCTGGTGGAGACCTATCGCGACTGCCTGCGCGACGTCCTAGACATGGAGCACCTGGCCGAGGTGCTGGAGCGCATCCAGAATGAAGACATGCGCGTCGTCGTCGCCGAGACGATCGTCCCCTCTCCGGTGGCCAGCGGCCTGCTATTTGATTTCGCCATGATACAGATGTACGAGGGGGACGCGCCGAAAGCGACCCAGCAGATTCAGGCGCTCTCCATCAACCGCGAGCTGTTGGCCGACCTGCTCGACGAGGGTGTGCTGCCCGATCTCTTGCGCCCCGAGGCCATCGCCGCCGTGGAGGAGGAGCTGCAACACCTGGCCGAGGGCTATCGTGCCCGCAGCCCCGAGGAGCTGGCCCTGGTGCTGCGCGATCTCGGCGACCTGACCGGCGACGAGATCATGGCCCGCGCTTTGGGTGAGGGTCGCGCCTGGCTGCTGCGCCTGGCCGCCGAGGGTCGCGTCTGTCAGGTGGAGTTGCCCGCGTTCAGCGCAGGATCGCCGGTCGAAGACGAGCGGCGCTGGATCAACGTCGAGGACTATGCCCGCTACCGCGACGCCTGGGGCCTGCCCGCCGAGCCGCCGGTGCCCCTGCCCGATGATCTGTTGCAGCCAATCCGCAGCGCCGAGGCCGCCCAAGAGTCCCTGCTGCGCCGCTTCCTGCGCACCCACGGCCCCTGCACGCTGGAGCGCCTGCGGGCGCGCTATCCCCTCCCCGAGCCCTGGTTGGGCGAGACCCTGGCCGATCTGGTGACCCGTGGCGTGCTCATCGCCGGACGGCTCAGCCCCGGCGCGGTGGCCCGCGAGTGGTGCGACCGCCACGTGTTGGAGCGCATCCACCGCCGCACCCTCAGCCTGCTGCGCCACGAGTTGCAGCCGGCGGATCTGCCCGCCTATGCCGATTTCCTCGCTCACTGGCAGGGCGCTACCCCGGATGCCCGCCGACGCGACCTCGAGGGGCTGGTGCCGGTTATGCAGCAGTTGCGCGGGCTGCTGGCCCCCGCCGCCGTATGGGAGCGCGACATCCTGCCCGCCCGGCTGGAGGGCTATACCCCCGCCCTCCTCGACGAGCTCTGCCGTCAGGACGACGCGGCCACCGGCGGGTTGGTGTGGGTGGCCGAGGGCGGCGACCCGCAGCGCGCCAGGGCGCGCTTCTTTTTCCGTGGCGAGGGCCGGCTCTTTTTGCCCGACGCCGATGCCGCCGATGCTGCCGAGGAGGCGCTCAGCGCGGGCGCCCGCACCGTACTCGAGTTGCTGCGTGAGGAGGGCGCCCTGTTCACCGCCGATCTGGCTCAGGCGTTGACGCTATCTCGCGGCGATCTCGATGAGGCGCTGGTCGAGCTGACCCTCAGCGGCCTCATCACCAACGACAGCGCCGCCGCGCTGCGTACCTTGCTGGCCAGCGATTACGCCCGCTCCCGCCCGACAGCGGGGGTGCGCTCCTCGCTGGATGGCGTCCTGGACGAGTGGCGGGCACAGCGGCCCTCCACGCCGCTGCGCCGTCCCTCCAGCGCGCGCCTGCAGGCGGCCCGCCAGCGGGTGGAGCAGGCCGCCGATGCCGCCGCCAGTGCGCCTACCTCGTGGGGTGGGCGCTGGAGCCTCGTGCGTCGCCTGGGCGTGCTGGGGCCGCCTCGCCGGCCGGATGAGCAGGCCGCCCTGGTGGCGCGGCAGTTCCTGCAGCGCTATGGCGTGCTGACCAGGGAGTGCGTGGCCAACGAGGATGGGCCGTGGGACTGGGGCGCCCTCTATCGCGAGCTTCAGCGCATGGAGCTGCGCGGCGAGGTGCGCCGTGGGTATCTGGTGCGCGGCTTGTCAGGGGTGCAGTTTGCCCTGCCCGAGGCGGTGGAGGCGCTGCGTCGGGCGTCGTCGATGGACCAGGAGGATCAAGAGGCCCCGCTAATGCTGCTCAACGCTTGCGACCCGGCGCTGCTCTACGGCCCCGCGCTGAGCGAGGGGCGGCAGGCCCTCGACGCCGGGCTGCCCGAGGAGGCCAACCCCTACCGCTTTGCCCGCCTCCCCGGCAACCTCCTCGTCTTGAGGCGCGGCGTGCCCGTGCTGCTCTACGAGCACGGCGGGGCGCGCTGGAAGGCCCTCCCTCAAGCCAGCGAGGAGACGTTGCGCCAGGCGGTGCGCCTTCTCCGCGACCACCTCACCCGTGAGGGCGGGCTCTGCGTGCGTCCTCGGCGGGTGCTGGTGGAGACCTGGAACGGTGCGCCGCCCATCGGCGGCGAGGCGCAGCCGCTGCTCGCCTCGCTGGGCTTTCGCCGCGAGGTATCGGCGATGGTATGGGATGGCCTGTAGGGCGCGCCCGCTCAGCGCGCCCGCTTGCGATAGGCCATGCCGTGAAACAGTGCCACCACATCTCCCGCCCCGTCGGTGACGGTGATGTCATAGGTGGCGATGCGCGGGCCGCACGTCGTCTCCACCGCCGCCGCGCTCAGCACGCCGCCGCGCACCGCCTTGACGAAGGAGATGTCCACGTTCAGCGCCACCGCCAGCGTCCCTCTTGAGTTGCAGGCCACGGCAAAGACCAGGTCGGCCAGGCCAAAGATCGCCCCGCCGTGCACCATGCCCACGGCGTTGTGATGGTGCTCGGCGACGACCATCCGCGCCTGGGCGGTGCCCTCGCCCACCTCGATCAGCTCGATGCCCAGATGGTGGGCGAACAGGTCGTTGGCGAACACCGGGTTCGTCGCGGAATCGAAATAGCCATCGCCGCTCATCCCGCGCCGCCCGCCACGGTGTAGCGCTCCACAAAGGCGGGGTCGGGCGTCACCCCCAGGCCGGGGCGATCGGGGATGAGGATCTCGCCATCCTGGATCTCGAACGCCTCGCCGGCCAGCTCGCGCAGCATCGGGTTATAGCCCATCGAGTATTCCAGCGTGGTGACCTGGGGCAGCGCCGCCGCCAGGTGCAGCCCGGCGGCAAAGAGCAGCGCCGAGCCCCACAGGTGCGGCGCCAGCGTCAGGCCGTGAGCGGCGGCCAGCCCGGCGATGCGCACTACCTCTGTGATCCCCCCGGCGATGGCCGGATCGGGTTGGAGCACGTCCACCGCCCGCGCCGCCACCAGATCGCGGAACTCGAACCGGGTGAACAGGCTCTCCCCCGCCGCGATGGGGATGTCGGTGGCCGCCCGCACCTCGGCCATCCCCTGGGGATCGTCGGGGCCCACCGGCTCCTCCACCCAGGCCAGATGGCAGTCGGCGACCCTGGAGCAAAAGCGCCGCGCCGCCCGCGGGTCCCAGGTGCCGTGGGCGTCCACCATCAGCCGTGGCTTGGGTCCCAGCGCCTCTCGCGCCGCCTTCACCCGGGCGATGGAGGTCTCGACGTCGCCGTCCATGGCGCCCACCCGCATCTTGACCCCGCCGAACCCGCCGGCGGCCATCGTCTCGATGAGTTGAGCGCCGATGCCCTGCTCATCCGCCCAGCCCCCCGAGGCATAGCCCGTCACCGTGTCGCGACACCGACCGCCCAGCAGCCGATAGACCGGCGCCTCCAGCGACTGACCGAGGATATCCCACAGCGCCATGTCGATCCCGCTCATCGCCGCAATGCGCAGGCCTCGCCGGCCCAGCTCGGGGAAGGGGCGTCCGTAGCGCCGCGCGTAATGGCTGCGCACGCCGCTGTACATCCGCTCCCAGTGCCCGCTGATGTTGCGCGGGTCGCGGCCCAGCAGCAACGGTCGCAGGTCGTCCTGCACCAGCGATACCAGCG
>SKLG01000580.1 GCA_007123335.1 Anaerolineae bacterium
GCCGGGGAAAGCGTCGATCGGGTGGTCATGTCGGAGGTGCTGGAGCACCTGACCGACGATCGCGCGGCGATGGCCGAGGTGTGGCGCGTGCTCAAGCCGGGGGGGATCCTGGCGCTGACGGTGCCCTATGCCCATTATCCCTATTGGTACGATCCGATCAACCGCATCGCCGAGGCTCTGTTCCAACGCCCGATCCGCCAAGGGCCATTTGCCGGCATCTGGGCCAACCATGAACGTCTGTACGATCGCCAGGAATTACTCGATGTAATCATCAGTGCAGGCTTGCAAGTAGAACAGGTCGAACTCCTGACCCACTATTGCTTCCCGGCGACCCAGACCATCGTCTATACACTGGGCAAGACCCTGGTGGAGCGCAACCTGTTGCCCGAATCGATCAGCCGTTCCGCCGATCGCTTTCGCGGCCCGGATAACCGGGGGGGGCGCATGAACCCGATCAATTGGGCGCTGGCGATGTTTCACGCCATCGATCGTTGGAACGAGAACAGGGAGCGGTTGGCCGACAAGGATACCTTTGTCAACCTGGCCCTCAAGGCACGAAAGGTATAGTGTCCCATGGAAAGGAAGCCAAGGCGCATCATCCTTGTCCTATTGGTCGCGGCCCTCGCCCTGGCTATTGCCGGACAGTTTTACTTCACCCGCAGGCGCGATTACATGTGGGACGGCGTCGCACTGTATGCGCTGGCGGCGCTGTGCTTTGCCCTGGTTTTGCGGCAGGTGGAGGGACGCGTGCCCCGTACGTCGTCACAGCCCTTCTGGGCGCGCCTGCATCTCGATCTGTGGGAGCTGTTGGGCGCCAGTCCGTATCGATTGGCTGCGCTCATTGCCGGGGTGGCGCTATCGGCATGGGTGGCCAAGGCGGCCCTCTCGCGTACAGGTGCTACCGGCCCATACTATGATCTGCTGGTGCTCTGGCTCGTGGGCATTGTCCTGGCCTGCCTGGCGTTCGTCGATCTGAACGCGCTACGCAAGCTCTCCCCACGCCGGTGGACCATAGGCCCCGAGGCGGTGTTGGTGACCATTATCATCGTGGCCACCTTTTTGCTGCGAGCCGTGCGTATCGGCACCGTCCCTCACATCCTCTCGGGCGACGAGGCCGCCATGGGCCTGGAAGCTCTGGCGGTATTGGAGGTCTTGCCCAAGAATCCTTTTACCACCGGCTGGCTCTCGCACCCGACGCTCTATTTCTTTATCCAGGCGGGGGCAATGCGCCTCTTTGGCGCCAACGTTGCGGGATTTCGGCTTCCCTCGGCGTTCATCTCGGCGGCCACGGCTTTGCTTATCTATGCCTGGGCGAAATATGCATTCGGGCGCTGGGTAGCCCTGCTGTCGATCCTGTTCTTTGCGGCGTATCACTATGCCGTTCACTTTGGCCGCATCGGCCTGAACAACATCTGGGACCCCTTTTTCGCCATCGGCGCGCTCTATGGCCTTGCCGTGGGGCTCAAGGAGAAGCGGATCGGGCACCTGGTCCTGGGCGGCCTGCTGACCGGCCTGGCCATCTACTTTTACATGGGCGCGCGGCTGATCCCCTTTATTCTCCTGGTCTATGTGCTCCACGCGGCGATCTCGGAGCGGGCTTTTCTGCGCGAGCATCTGGCCCATCTGGTAGTCTTTGGCGTGATGGCCCTGGTCGCTATGGCGCCCCTGCTGCTCTACTTTGCCTCCGAACCGGCGAACTTGATGGCGCGTTGGCGCTGGCTTTCCGTCACCGCCTCCGGTTGGACGAGCGCGCAGGCCCAGCAAACAGGGCGCAGCGAGCTGGCCATCCTGTTCGATCAGTTCGTCACATCGGCGCTCGCCTTTCATCATTCCCTCGATCCGACCTTTCATTATCGACCGGGCAGGCCGTTGCTGCTCTTTGTGCCGGCCATCTTTTTCGTTTTTGGCCTCGTCTATGCATTAAGGCACTGGCGGCGCAAAGAGTATTTCATCCTCTTTGCCTGGATATTGCTGGTGATGATTTTCGGCAGCACCCTGCTGGAGAATCCACCCAGCAGCCCCAGACTGGTGCTATCGATCCCAGCCGTTGTCTTGTGCGTGGCCATCGGCATTTGGCAGTTCTCCAAAATGGTGAGACATCTGCTCCAACCTGCGCCATTGGCGGCCTCCTCCCGGCGCCCGTCGCCGACGACAGCGTATCTACTCTCTCTGATCCTGGTTGGCGTGAGTAGCCTCACAAGCGCCGGCTTTTACTTTGGTGAGTATACGACGCAGAGACTATACTCAGACCAGAACACCCTTTTGGCCGATCGCCTAGGTAGATACTTGGCCATGCTTGGCCCTGAATATCAGTGCTATTTCTTTGGCCCCCCACGCATCTATTTCGGCCATGCAACGATTCCCTTTTTCGCGCGAGACACCGTGGGCGTCGATGTCCGCGAGCCTTTGCAGGGATCGCTGACCATGGTGAACACCGAACGCAACGCCGTCTTTGCCTTTGTGCCCGAGCGACAGGCTGAGCTGGAGATGGTGCGCAGGAGCTATCCTGACGGGTTACTGCGCGAATTTCGCGATCACAAAGGGCATATACTCTTTATCGCCTATGAAGTCCTCATCCGCTGACATCCGGGAACACAGTAACGTCACCAGCGACGGTGGCGGCTCGCGATGGACGCCTCTGCATCTCGCGCTGTCGGGGGCGTATCTTGTCCTGTGTATGGCATGGGCGCTGGTGTCCCAGTATCTGCTGGACCGCCGACGTCTGCCAGGGGTATCCGGCGCGCTCTTTGTGGGGGCTGTGGTGCTGTTCGTGTGGCTCGTGCGGCGGCAGGACTTGGAGGGTGCCGAGGTTGTCCCGGCCACGTTGCATGGGCGCGTGCGCTGGGTATGGGTGGCGTTAGCGGTACCCCTCGGCGCGCTGGCCTTCCCACGGTTTGCGAACAATCGCTTTTCCTTCGATGGCACGCTGCTGTGGCTCTTCGGGTTGGTTCTGCTGGGACTGGCGGCCAGGCCGCTGGCCGGGCGCTCCCTCGACGATCTCTTGTCGCGGTGGACCAACGCTCGGGGCCTGTGGCTCGGCTGGCATCATCTTGCCTTGGCGGGGATCATGGCCCTCGGCGCCTTTTATCGGCTATATCGCATTACCCTCATTCCCAGCGAGATGGGCTGCGACCTGCCGCACATCTATAACAACATCCACATGGTGTTGCAGCGCCAGTTCCCCATCTTTTTTCCCTCACATCCGGGGCGTGAGGGCCTGTTTTTCTATCTGGCGGCGCCGCTGGCCTGGGTGTTTGGGCTGAGCCACGCGACGATCAAGGTGGCCTCTGCGTTGGTGGGCGTGCTCACCTTGCCGGCGATCTACCTGCTGGGTCGGGAGATCTATCATCGCGAGACCGGCCTTTATGCGGCATTCTTTTTGAGCGTCAGCCACTGGCACGTCATACTGACCCGCGTTGGTTTTCGGCTGTCCACCATGCCGCTGGTGCTGGCGCTCATGCTCCTCTTTTTCGTGCGCGCCCACAGGACGGGCCGACGCGGGTTCTACGCTCTGGCCGGGCTCTTTTTGGGGCTGGGGCTTTATACCTACAACGCTTTCATGATCGTGCCTCTCATTGTGGTAGGCGCGCTGGTCGTGTTGGCCCTGGCTGGCCGTGGGCGAACGGTGTGGCGGGACTGGGACGGCATCTTGCTCCTCGTCATCGTAGCCATGTTCGTGTTTATCCCGCTGGGGCGTTATGCTTATGAGCAGCCGGAGCAATACATCTATCGTGCCGCCACGCGGGTCACCGACATAGAGGCTCCCCTGCCGGGCAATTTACTGTTGACCTTTCTGGATAACAACCGCCGTGCCCTGGGCATGTTCAACATCGAGGGCGATGCGCTCTTTGTCTCGAACGTCCCCTTTATGCGCCATCTGGGCTTTTTTCCGGCGGCGCTGTTCGTCCTTGGGGCAGGCTATGCGCTATGGCGCTGGCGCCGTGGTTACAACGGCGTCGTGCTCATGACGCTGCCGATCCTATTGTTGCCCACGACACTCTCGCTGGCTTTTCCCCAGGAGGTGCCCAACGGTGGGCGGGCGGTGGGCGCTATCGTGCCGGCCCTGCTCCTCGCCGCCGTCGCGTTGAGCCTGGTGCGTCGCCACACGGCCGATATGCTTTCCCGCGTGCCGCAGCCCTGGGGCAGGCTGGCGGGTTCATTCGCCGTAGGGCTACTGGCTGCCGTTTTGGCTTCTGAGGCATTCACTCTCTATCCGCTCTATTTTGACGAGTATGTGAATTACCTTCCCGACCACAACTTTTCCATCTCGCTGGCCATGGCTCAGGCCATCGATCATTTCGGCGACAATGGCGACGCCTATATCTTGACGCGGGCCCATTGGCACGATGGCAATGCGGTGCGCGCCCAGTTACGCCGCGTCGATCAGACATGGGACCATGAAATCTGGGGCCTGGAGCCTGATCAGCCGCCGTTGAGCGGCCCACCGGGGCGGTTCATGATCATTGTGCATCCGCAGGATAATGCTGCGCTACATGTGCTGCAGGAAGCCTTTCCTCGGGGCATTGCTCTGCATCAACGCCAACCGGACGGTACGCCGGCCTTTTATCTCTTTTATGGAGAACGCTGACACACTATGGACCAGCTTCCTATCCCTTCCCTGGACGAACAGCATACTCCCCCAAACCCGCCTCCCGCGATGGATGAGGAGCTAGACGCGGCTATATCGTGGGCCGGGTTGCGCGATGGCGCCCACGAGCTTTTGCGGCGCGCCAAAGCGGTGTTGCGCGGCACGCAACGCCCCAGCCGCCAGACGGTAGTCGGCCTGCTGCTGACCATCCTGCTCCTCGGAGCCGTGCTGCGTTTTACCGGGCTGAACTGGGATGAGAATCAGCATCTGCATCCCGACGAGCGCTTTCTGACCATGGTGGAGAACAGCCTGCGCTGGCCCGAATCGCTCAAGGAATACTGGGACACGGCCAACAATCCGCTAAATCCCTACAATCACGGTCATGGCACCTACGTCTATGGTCTCTTTCCCCTGGTTCTGGCCAAAGTGCTGGGCGAATTGGTGGGCATGACCGGTTATGACGGCATCTTTCTCGTGGGCCGCGCCATGAACGGCGCCCTCGATCTGGGTAGCGTCCTGCTGGTCTTTATGATCGCTCGCCGCCTGTATGGCACCAAGGCCGGCCTATTGGGGGCGCTGATGCTGTCGCTGAGCGTGCTGAGTATTCAGAACGCCCACTTTTTCACCGTCGATACGTCCACTACCTTTTTCGTCACGCTGGCCCTCTATTTCGCCGTGCGTGTGGCCCAGGCGTATGACGGCAAAGCCGCAGCCCATGGGGTAGCGCACACCTCGCGGCGCACGGGCTGGGGTAGCGTGATCATGCTGGGTGTCAGTTTTGGGCTGGCCGTGTCGGCCAAGATCAGCGTGCTGAGCTTCTTGCTGATCATCGGCCTGGCCTTTGTCCTACAGATGACCTCTCGCTGGCAAGCCGAGAGAGAAGCGGCTGGCGGGCCGGGAGGCCCGCGCCCTGGCGCCACCGGCCCCCTCATCGATGTGTCGCGACGGCTGGGGCGCATGGGCATCTCCTTCCGTATCGCCCCCCATCGAGAGAGCGATCCGCCCAGCGAGGCCGAGCGTTGGTTCTTCCGGGCTATCGGGGCTGCCTTTTCCCTGCTGGCCGTCATCTTGGTAGCCTTTTTCGTGTTTCGTATCGTCCAGCCGCAGGCCTTTACCGGGCCGGGGTTCTTTGGTCTCAGGGTGAACCCCAGCTGGAGGGACAATATGAGCTACATCCAAAAGCTGGTCAGCGGCGAGATCGATTATCCGCCCAGCCACCAGTGGGCGGCCCGCGAGCCGGTCTGGTACATGTTCCAGAACATGGTGCTGTGGGGATTGGGGCTGCCCCTCGGCCTCCTCGTGTGGGCCACGTGGGCGTTCATGGCCTACGAGATGTACGCCAAACATAAATGGGCCCATCTGTTGCCCTGGATGTGGCTGACCTTCACCTTCTTTTATCAGAGCGTACAATTCGTCAAGACGATTCGCTACCTGTTGCCCATCTACCCCACGGCAGCCGTCATCGCCGGCTATGGGCTGGCGCGCCTGGTGGATTGGGCCATGCACCGCGATCCGTCGCGCCCGCCGACGCGACATGACTGGTCGCGTCCGGTGGCCGGCGCCATCGCGCTGTTCGTCGTGCTGGGCACCGCCTTTTGGGCCATAGCTTTTACCCGCATCTATACGCGTCCGGTGACGCGGATCGAAGCCTCGCGCTGGATCTATGCCAACCTGCCCAGGGGCTCGACCATCTCCTTTGAGGTGTGGGACGATCCCGTGCCCCTCAATATCGATGGCCGACTGGCTCAAAACGAGTTCCGACAGATCAAGATGGAGCTCTACTGGGAGGACCTGCCCGACAAGCGCGAGCAGTTGATCCGCGACCTCGACGAACTCGACTATATCATCCTGAGTAGCAACCGCCTCTATGGCTCGATCCCGCGCATTCCTACGCGCTATCCCATGACCACCCGCTACTATGAGGCGTTGTTCTCCGGCGAGCTGGGCTTTGACCTTATCAAGACCTTTACCTCGCGGCCCAGTCTGTTTGGCATCGAGATCGTAGATGACAACGCCGACGAGACCTTTACCGTCTACGATCATCCCAAGGTGCTCATCTTTCAGAAGCGGCCCGATTTCTCCATTGAGCGGGTTCGCGCCATGTTCGAGGTATATGACCTGGAGCGCATCGTACGCATTCGCCCCATTCAGGTGACCCAGGCGCCCAACAACCTGATGTTGGACGAGGCGACCTGGGCCGCCCAGCGTCGTGGCGGCACCTGGTCCGAGATATTTGATCGGTCGAGCCTGGCTAACGGCCTGCCCACCCTGACGTGGCTGTTGGCGATCTATCTCGTCGGGTTGGTGGCCATGCCGCTGGGTTTTGTCGCCTTTCGGCGGCTGCGCGACCGTGGCTACATCCTCTCCAAGACGCTGGGCATCTTGCTGGTGGCCTATCTCCCCTGGTTACTGGCCAGCGGCTATGGGCCTATCGGCCCCATCGCCCCTTATACCCGTGGCACGATCATCGCCTGCCTGGCGTTGTTGGCAGC
>SKLG01000410.1 GCA_007123335.1 Anaerolineae bacterium
AGAGGGGCATATCGGCGTCGGTAGTCGGTCGTAGTGTCAACGGTGAGATCTCGTCGGCAGGCAGATCGGGGATCTGTTCAGGGCGCAGGCTGACGCCTCCATCCATGGGCAGGATGTACTCGTAGCCAAACTGCCGATAGAAGTAGGGGATACCCGAGATGACGGAGAACACGCAGCCGGCCTTGAGCGCCAGGCAATCGTACTCTGCAAACTGCTCGCGCACCAGGCCACGTTTGCGGTAGGCCGGCCGCGTCGAGACGATGCCCACCTCGCCGACGCGCAAGGGCTCGCCCTCGTAGGTCCACATCTGGCGAATGAGGCTCACCGACGAAGCGACCTGGGCGCTGGGCTGAACGCCAGCCTCCCGATCTTGGATATATAGCACATCGCCCGGGACGCTGCCCGGCCGGGCGCACAGATTGCTGCGTAAAGCGACGGGATCATCGTCATCGCCGAACCCATCCTGGTGAGCCTGAACGATGGGCTCGATCTCTTGAACATCGGCAGCGCGTTGTAGCCACAGGGTACCGTTCAAGAGGCGCGGAAGACGAGGCAAAGGCGGCGATTGCATCGTTGGGGTGATCTCCTTCAGTGAGGTGAATCGATATGCGCACCCAGGCGTCGGGCGCCGCAGCTCGCGCGAACCACAATGTCCCCCGATATGATCACCTGGTTATGTGACCGCCCATCCAAGAGGTCCAGAACCAGGCGCATCACGGCGCGCTGCAATCCCTCCAGATCGTAGCGCAAAGTGGTCAGGGGCGTCGGCAGATAAGCGCCCAGTGCATGATCCCCGACACCCACCAGCGCCACATCCCCCGGACAACGCAGTCCCAGATTTTGGAGCAAGGCCAGCGCCTCGGCAGCATAGAGATCGGAGGAACACACCAAGGCCAGAGGACGATGAGAGCGGGTGAACACCTCCTCAAAACGCTCCCCTTCCGCACTAAAGCGCTGGGTGTTTACATCGTCCCACAGCGAGGAACCAAAGACCCAATCGAGGGGCAACTCAAGGCCTTGCTCCCATAACGCGTTGGTAAATCCTCCATAGTGCAGCCGGCCGATCCGTTGGGCAAGATCCTCTCCAAGATAGGCCACCCGCCGATAGCCCAGGTGCAATAGATGTTGCGTGGCCTTTTGCACACACAAGGTCTCGTCCAGGGCCACACCAACCCAATCAGCAGACGACGCATGGGCGGGAAAGAGCGCCACAGAGTGACGCAATGCATCCAGTTTATCAAGCAGGGCGTCGATCTCCGCATTCGTATCTTTGCATGGCCAGAGCAAAAGCAGGCGTGGCTCCTCCTCGGACTGTGCGGCATGTTGTTGCCAGCGTGCGATAGCTGCCTGCTGTTGTCCCTCATCGCCGTCGGTGAAGTGCAGATGCACGGGAATATTACCCCCTGCCCAACGACCACTGCCGAGCTCGGCGACCAAGTGTTGAACTACCACAGTGCTAAGGCGATCGAGCGTCGGCAGTATTAGTGTCACATCAGGGCCGGTGACAGCGCTCTCGGCCTCTTGGCCAGCAGGGGGAACCTGCTCATCGACAAACCAGCCCACGCCATGTCTGCTGTATACCAAGCCCGCATGATCCAATTCGCGCAGGCTGCGTCGGATGGTGATCTGGCTGACCCCATAACGCTCGCACATGGCGCGTTCACTCGGCAACTTGGTCCCGGCGGGCCACTTGCCGCTCTCAATCTGCGCACGGATATCGTCGGCAACCTGCCAGTACAGCGGCCTTGATCTGCCAGCCTCTCCTATCACAGCATGGACCTCCTCGTCCCTGTGTGGATACGTGGGGGCAGATATGCTGAGCGTCCACTGCTGACGCGATGTCTCATTCTGCCCGACCCTGACGCGAGGCGAACCAGCGATAGTCGATGTCGGGGAACAGCTTGTCCAGATGGTAGAACTCGTCGGCAAGGGCACGGGCATCGGGCTCGTGCGCTCCCAACCCAGCCTCGGCCAACGCCGCCAACCGGTTAAAGCGATCGAGGTGAACGTCAAACCTTCGCGTGGCATACGCTTTGGCCTGGCCGGTAGTCACCAGGAAGGGCCAGTCGCTGGATTGGAGCAGCAACAATTCGCGGGCGGCCTGGTTCAGCACCGCCAGGACATCACTCGATCCGTTCTCAGCGCCCGCCTTGGCGCCCGCCTCAGCGCCCGCATCGGGGTATCGCGCAACCAATTCCTCCATGCGGCGCTCGGCGGCGTGGATCTGTGGCCACATAAAGGCGGTCTCCTCATTATCCCAGGTCCAATGATTGCCGCCGGTGCCCCAAGAACTCTCGGGCAAAGCGATGACCTCCTCCGGTGGATACTCGGTGAGATAGTCGTTGGCCGTGGTGAGCCCTACTAGCTCGCTCTCCGCCAGCAGCCGCAAGACCTGTTTGATCCACTCGATCCCCTCAAACCACCAGTGGCCGAATAACTCGGTATCATAGTTGGCGGAGATGATGCCCACCTCGCCCGTGCGTCCATGGTAGGCACTGGCCAGTTGCTCTACAAGCTGACAAAAGTGCTGGGCATGGCCCCCAACCTTTTCGGCCGCCCAGTCAGGATGATAGTAATCCTTGTCGCCGAGATCCACATTGGAGCCGGTGATCCGCCAATATTGCAGGCCTGACTCGTCATCCTTTTTGTGGAACTCGCGATAGTCGGCGTCCCCGGGATAGCCCAGATCGCCCGACCACACCTGCTGGCCGGTGCGGTTGTTGCGCCCGATGACGGCCACCGGCGGTTCGGTGAGTCCCTGGCCGCTACCACTGACATAGTAGGCGGTATAGGTTGTACCGCCCGACCTGATCCTGTCCGTCTGAGGAACGACGTAACGCCGCTTGACGGTGCCATAGGGGCCGATGCTCACCTCACCGGCAGCCTTACCCACCGGTTCGCTGCCTTCAATGGCATGAGTCTCGGCAAAAAAGCAGGTCAGCCCCAGCGGAGCCAGGAACTCTTCCAGGGCCGGGCGCACCGTGCCGTCGCCATCCACATAGGCGGGGCGATAGGCGCATTCGGGCAGCCAGATGGTCTGGGGATCGCGGCCGAGATGGCGACGATAGCTTTCCACGGCGGTGCGCAACTGTCCATGGATCGAGGCATCCCTCGCCAATAAGGGCAAATAGCCATGGGTGGCTGCGCAGGTGCTGATCTCCACATAGCCCTCATCTTGCAGCCGCTTCAGGGCGCCAACAAGGTCGCCGGAGAAACGCTCCTGAAAACTCGTCTTGATGTGCTGGTAGAAATCTCGGTAAAAGGTGGCGAGATACTCGCGGTGCAGATCGTCCGCCTCGCCAAAGCGCAAGACGTCGGCGCGAGCCCCACGAATCTCCTCGTCGAGGTAGATGAGCAGGTGGGCCTGGATATCGGCATCGGCAAGCTGCTCCATCAGCACAGGGCTGACGCTGAGGGTCAACCGGTAGGGAACGCCCTCGGCGCGCAGATCATAGAGGGCGTTGAGCAGCGGGATATAGGTCTCGGCGGCGGCCTCGTGGATCCACTCTTCGCCGTGGGGCCAGCGTCCGGCCAGGCGACAATAGGGCAGATGGCTGTGAAGCACAAAGGTAAACGCGCCCACCGGCTCGGTGGTGCGAGCACGACGCGCTGTCGGAGCCATCACAGCCTCCGCGCCCTCCCCTGCGTCTGATGTCGCACTTAGCTCGACATCGGTGACGGGTGCTGTCCACTCGCCCTGCTTCCAGGTCTCGAGCAGCATCTCGACCCAGGCGATCTCACCTTGCAGACGCAGATGCCGGCGCCTGGCCACAGCACGCCATGCTGGGTTCGCGGCGTCGGCGATCTCCGCCTCGACGCGAGCCTCTTGCTCACGCAGGGCGGCGAGTCGGCGCGTCAGCAGCTCCTGGGCCACATCCGCCGATAAGGCGCCCAGAAAGTAGGCGGCCACCTCCTGCCTTATATCCTGTTCCTCGTCGCTCGACCAGGCCTTTGATAGAGCATCTGTAAGTATCTGACGTCCCTTGGAGGTCAGTCGGTAGAGGAATCGCGCAGGGCGGCCCGCCGCCAGGTCCTCATCACCAATAGCCAGCAAACCCTCCTCAACGAGGTCAGTCAACATATCCCATAGCTCAGGGGTATCGTCCAACCACTCGCGCAGGGGAGGCCGACTCGCGGCGCGCCGGAGCTGATATCCATGCATCTCCTGGTGGGCGAGCAGTCCTAACACGATCACGCGCGCTTCATGCATCATGGTTCCTTCCTCGGCTTTGGGTGCCGATCGACTGACCTATCAGTGGTCCTGCACCCAGCGATCCCATCCATTTCTAGCCCAGATGTATATGCAACACCGTCACCGATGCCGGCGCAAAGGTAAAGGGCCACATCTCCCCTGAGCGGTCCAGGGGCGCTGTGGCTGGCTCGACCGCATGCGGCGATTCGAATGTGTTGTGGCCGTGAATGTCTGCGGCGCGCAACACCCGCACATGCCCACCTCGCGCCCGCCCCTGACGCAGGTCGATAGCAGCCTCGATGGGCGTGTCGGCCGCATAGTTCACGACGCTGACGGTCAGCAGATCCTCCTTGTGCGACGCCGACACGGCCAGCATCGGCATGCTCTCATCACCCTCAGCCCCAGCAAAGGTCACGTTCGGCGTATCCACAGTCGTCCGTACCGACATGCCGCCTTGGTGCGCCTTGTACATCTCGTACACATGATAGGTGGGCGTGGTGAGCATATCCGCCCCATCGGTAAGGATCATGGCCTGCAAGACATTGATCGTCTGGGCGATGTTGGCCATCACCACCTTATCGGCGTGCCGGTTAAAGATGTCCAGCGTCGAGGCCGCCACCAGCGCGTCACGCATCGTATTCTGCTGCCAAAGATGCTTGGGATGGCGCCCCGGCGTCGGTGGATGCCAGGTGCCCCATTCGTCGATGATCAAGCCGATGCGACGCCTGGCGCCAACACCAACCGGTTGGTAGCCATCGAGGATCGCGCGCTGCTGAGCGATCAACGTCTCCACCTTGCGGCTGCGCTGCAAAAGCTGGTACCACTGATCGACGGTGTACTCGGTGGCGGTGCCCGCTGTGCCGCAGTAGTAGTGGGCGGCGTAGCCGTGAATACGTGAATAGTCGCCGATCTTGGACATGAAGCGGCGGGTCCAATCCGGGTTGTTTCCGTTCGGGCCGCAGGCGATAAGGTAGAGGGGCGTCCCCGACATATCGTGCAAAAAGGTCGAAAAGCGCTTGTATTCAGTGCCATAGTCCTCCGGGCAAAAGCGCCCGCCGCAGCCCCAGTTCTCGTTGCCTACACCCCAGTAACACACATCAAAGGGCTCGGCGGAGCCGTTGGCGGCGCGGGTCATGGCCAGCGTGCTCTCCCCAGAGAAATTGCAGTACTCGACCCAGTCACGTAACTCCCGCGGGCTGCCGCTGCCCACGTTGCCGCATAGATAGGGCGCAGCGCCCACCAGCCGGCAGAAACGAATGAACTCGTGAGTGCCAAAGTGGTTGCTCTCGATGCTCTCGCCCCACCAGAGGTTCACCGTCCGCGGTCGTTCCTCGTGTGGGCCGATGCCATCTTGCCAATGATAGTCATCGGCAAAGCAACCACCAGGCCAGCGGATCACCGGCGGATTCAGGCGCTTGAGCGCCTCCACCACATCGCGGCGGATGCCGTCGATATTGGGGATGGGCGAGTCAGGCCCCACCCAGACGCCATCATAGATGCACGTCCCCAGGTGTTCGGCAAAGTGGCCATAGATGTTGGGGTTGATCTGGGCGATTGGTTCGTCCAACCGGACAACGATCCTGGCATCAGCCATGGCGATCTCCTTTCCTGTACGATATGCGATCATTCTACCCGAGAGCGCAGCACTTCTCAAGCGACCGGCGGGGAACAGCGCCGCTTCAAAGCATCCTGATCTTGTCGCTTCTACGACGATGGCTTATACTGGCGGCCATGAATAGACATTGGACCCTGAGCAGGGTAGCACTTGTGGTGTGTCTCTGCGGCGTATTTCTGGCCGCGTGGGGATGTACAGCGCCGCAGCCTACACCCACGCCCCTCGTTCCCACGGCGACGCCGACACAAACGCTGACGGCGACGCCTAGTCCTGTGCCATCGCCCTCGCCGACGGTGGAGGCCGGCCCGCCTCGCTTGGAGATCCGTGACGTCGACATCCAGTATTGGTCAGACCCCAACGACATCAAGGGCATGGTCCACGATGGCACTTATCTGTGGGCAGCAACCAGCGGCGGCGTGGTGCGCTGGAGCGAGGACGGCACCTACCAACTCTATGGCCCCGAGGATGGGCTGGCCTCGCTGGCTGTGCGTGGCATCGCCATCGATGGAAGCAGGCACATCTGGGTGGGTTATGCCGACAGCATCGCCTGGAGCACATACGATGGTGAGGCTTGGCACACCTACGCCACCCGGCAAGAGGCTGTGGGGGCTCATTATGAGGCCATGCTAGCCTCCCCCCATCGCGATCCACGCCTATGGTACTCCCGACAGGATGGGACCTGGCTTTGGCTACCCGATGGCCAGGGGCGGTTGCGCGCCTTTGATGGGCAACGCTGGCGTATCTACACCGAAAACAATGGCATCACCCGTAATACCTGGATGGTGGTCGTCTCCCCCGCAGGCCGGGTGTGGGCTCTTGGCGCAGGCCTCAGCACTGCGCGCGAGGGCGAGATCTGGTGGACCGATCATACGCTGTTTTCGGATATTGTTCATTGGTCGCAGGTGACCGACATGGTCGTAGACGATCAGGAGCATCTGTGGCTCACCTTCACCGGCCAGCGGGCGACGGGCCCGTCGCATGAGTTAGGAGGGCTCTGTCGGCTGGACCTCGGTGGCAACTCGGTTCGCTGGCGCGGCCACGTGCAGAGCGTGAACCCCACGATCCTTGCACAGATTCACGCCATGCGGATCGAAAGAGATGGCGCGATCTGGTTGGGTGGCGACGGAGGCGTCATCGTGCGTCGCGGGGGCAACCCCTGGAAAAGTCTGGATCTCGATGAGCTCACCGTGCGTACCTTTTGGCGTCAGGGAGATCATCTCTGGTTGGGCACCAACCGAGGCGTCTGGCGATC